>NZ_JBEYAL010000016.1:0-202755 GCF_040631655.1 Streptomyces sp. NPDC019937 | reverse complement strand
TGATCCATGGCAGGTACTCCGGCAGCACCGAGACGCCCCTCGTGGTGGTCGACATCTTCCGCTTCGAGGAGGGCCTGGTGGTGGAGCACTGGGACATCCTGCAGGACGAAGTGCCCGCGAAGGACGCGGTGGCGGGCAACCACATGTTCACCAACCCGCAGGCCGACCGGGCCTGAGGCACCGGACCGACGAGGCGGGCGGCACACGCCGCGCGGGCCATGCCGGCCAGGGGCTCGACCGCACTTGCCGTTCCAGGGCTGAGGCCCGACCGACACCTGATGCAAACGAAGAGACAAAGGACAAGGACGATGACAACAGACCCCCAGACCTCGCGGACCGTGGCCGAGAAATTCGTGAAGCGCCTCGCAAAGCATGACCCCGACGGCCTCCAGGAACTGTTCGCCGAGGAGATCGACTGGCACGTCCCCGGCAGCGACGCGCTGCCCTGGACCGGGCGCCGTACCCGCCGGGAGGAGGTCGCGCCGTACTTCACCACGATGTGGTCGCACTTCACGGACGGCAGGAGCAAGGCCGCGCTGGAGCGCATCATCGTCGACGGCGGTGACGTGGTACTGCTGGCGGCCTTCACACACACCGTCGCGGCCAACGGCAAGGAGTTCACCACACCGACGGCCATGCACCTGACGGTCGAGGACGACCGGATCGTCCGCCTGCACCTGTACGAGGACACGTGGACCGTCGCCGAGGCGATCAACGCCGGCTGAGCAAAGAGTACTCACAGGCCCCGCGGCCCGGATCCCGCGCGGCCCGACATGCAAATCCAAAGGAGCAAGTAACGTGACCACCCCTGTCGTCTCCATCGCCTACCACTCCGGCTTCGGCCACACCTCCGTCCTCGCCGAGGCCGTCCGCGATGGCGTGACCACCGCCGGCGCCACCGCCCACCTGATCAACGTCGAGGAGATCTCCGAGGAGCAGTGGAACCTGCTCGACGCCTCGGACGCGATCATCTTCGGCTCGCCCACCTACATGGGCACCGCCTCCGCCGTCTTCCACGCCTTCGCCGAGGCCAGCTCCAAGCGCTGGTTCAACCAGGTGTGGAAGGACAAGATCGCCGCAGGTTTCACCAACGCCGGGGGCAAGAGCGGCGACAAGCTCAACACCCTGCAGTACTTCACCGTGCTCGCCGCGCAGCACCACATGCACTGGGTCGGCCTCGGCCTGATGCCCGGCTGGAACACCTCCACGGCGTCCGAGAACGACCTCAACCGCCTCGGCTTCTTTCTCGGCGCCGCCGCCCAGAGCAACATGGACCAGGGAGCCGAGGGCGTACACAAGGCCGACATCGCCACCGCCGCCGAGCTCGGCAAGCGCGTCGCCGAGGTCGCCCGCGTCTACGCCGCAGGCCGCACCGCCCTCGCCGCCTGAGCGACCGACGCCGGGGCGGATACGCGGCCCGGACGACGAGGTGGTGCTCGACGAAGCGCACCGGCAACTGCTCCGGACCGGGCAGCAGCACCGCAGACTCGCGATCAGCGGCGCGCAGCGACGCCCTCATGAGGCGGTCGCCAGCCATGGGGAACATCGGTACAGCGGTTATCGGTGAGATTGCTCTTGAAGTTGGAGGCACCCGGCGAGATGTGTTCGCCGGGGTCCTCCGCCTTCTGGTGGTCGGTCAGCGGCGGGGGCGCCAGCGGGTGAAGACCGGCCCCGGGGATCAACGGAACCGTGGCTGGCGCTGAAATTAAATCTTGAGCGATGGCGCCCTTCCGCACACCCCCGGCTCCGACTCGGCGCACTTGGGGCAATCGGCCAGGCACTCCCACTCGTCGAGGGTCTGCGGACCAAGCGCCCAGCGAACGGCGATGACGGCGAGAGCCAGCAGGGCGGCGACCGTGGTGTCTGGCGCCGATGGCGTTGTGGTCCTCGACGTGGATCGCGGCCGGGCTCATCGCGGTGGCGTGCGCATTCCGCCGCGACAACGACTGGCCCGGGTTCGCCGCCCTCACCGCGGTCACCATGCCGTGGACCGTGTCTTTCCTGGCCAGCTGGATCCCGCTGAACGACAACCCGCGCGGCTGGATCACCGCCATCGTGTTCGCCGCGTTCGCCGCGCTACCCGTCCTCCTCGTCCGCTGGGACGAACCGCCTGGGGGACGCTGTGAGTGACGCACTTCAGGCGACGGCCACCGTGGGCGCGGCGCTCATCACCGTCACGGCGACGGTCACCACGGTGGTCCCGTCGTTCAGCAGATGCACCGGCCGCACGGCGCGCGCGATGCCGTCGTGCGCCGTGCCGGCCTTCTGCGCCTGCGCCTTCGGCAGGTCCGCGTCGGTGGCGACCACGGCGAGCGTGGTGTCCAGCGGGGGCGGCGCGTTCTTCGCCGCGATCTCGGCCAGCCGCAGACGCGCGGCCCGGTGGACGTCCTGTGCCGGACAGCTCACCCGCCCCTGCGACAACTCCCCGTACACGCTGATCGACACCTATCTCTCCGTCGAGCACCGCGACAACGCGGCAAGCGGTTGCCCGATCGCCGCGCTCGCCACCGACATCGCCCGCACCCCCGACGATCAGGAGGCCCGCCGCGTCTATGCCGAGGGGGTGGCCGACTTCGCCGAGTTCCTCGGCGATGACGACCAGGACGGCCTCGCCCGCCTGAGCACCCTGTTCGGCGCGCTCGTCCTGGCCCGCGCCACCAAGGGCACCGAACTCTCCGAACGGATCCTGGCCGCCGCGCATGAGGCCCTGACAGAGACCGACTGACCAGCGGTGCCGCCGCCGAGGGTTGCCGGGGCCGCCTCAGTGGTGAAGTGCGGCAGCGGGACCGCGACCTGCCGTCGGATGTCGCGCGCGATCTCGTCGTCGGCGGCCGGTCGGGCGGCCTCGGTGAGGTGTGGCCCACGAAGGGCTGTTCGCCCTTCGCCGTGAACGATTTGCCGTCGATGGTGATCGCGCTGGGGCCAGGATGCGGCGGCCGCCGTGCATGATCTGCAGGAAGATGTGTCCGCCCTCGGCGTGCACCGCCTCGGTCGCCTCTTGCCAGCCGGCCGCCTACTCGTCGGTGGCGACGCCTGGCGCACCGACCCATCCCTGTGACCCGTGGTCGGGGTCGGTGCACTCGCTGATGATCAGTCCGGCGCTCGCCTGCTGCTGGTAGTACGCGGTCATCAGGTCGCCGGGAACGCCGGTGGAACCGATGTCGCCGCCTCCGTGCTCACCCGCCACTTCCGCGTCCTGCGCGAGGCCGGCCTCATCCGGCAGCACGACGTCGGCACCCGCCGCATCAACACAGCTGCGCAAGGAAGAGTTGGACCGGCGGTTCCCCGGACTGCTCGACCTCGTCCTCAGGGAGAGCGTCGGCCGCGTAGAGCCCTACGAGAACGTCGAGAGCTGCTGACTGCGCGCGAGCGCCACGACATCATCGAGGTCCGGTTCCCCGTCGTTGTTCACGACGATGTGCCGAGCGCCGGACCAGGCACAGTTCTGCGTCCCCAGTTGTCGCCAGAACGCGGGCCAGTCGGCCAGTTTGGCCCGGTCCCGTGGCAGGCCTCGTTGGGTCAGTCGGGTACGAACGGTCTCCTCGGAGGTCCGTACCTCGACCACGACGACGGGTGTCCCCGTGGGCCAGGAGGCGCGGTCGGCGGAGGTGGTCAAGAAGCCGGGGTCGGCGAGGTATGCCGCGAAGGGCGCGTCCAGGACGACGGGCAGGCCGAGCCGCAGGTTGTCCGCCGCCGTGGCGAACAGCGCTTTGTACTCGGTCGGCATCAACCGCTCGACGTAGGTCGGGTCGTCTTCGCGGCCTCCCGCGCGCCGGCCGACCAGTTCGAGCGCGACGTCCACGAGGTCGCCGGCCAGGGAGTCCTTGTCGAGGTAGACCGCCCGCAGCCGACGTGCGAGCTCCCGGGCGACATGGGACTTCCCCGAGCCCGCGGGGCCGATCGCGACGAAGGCCGGTGGTGTTCCGGACGCGGGGGGGCGCCGGGTCAGGCGCGGGCATCGGCCACCGCCTCCAGGAACGTCCGGGCCGCCGCGCGGACAGGGTGCGGCCCGGCGTCGTCGCGCTGCCCCGCCTTGGTGATGAAGCTTCCGACACCGACTGCCGCGACTCCGGCGTCGAACCACTCGGCCACGTTCTCCGGGGACACACCACCGGCCGGGACCAGAGGGATGTGCCCGAGCGGTTCGAGCACCGCACGGGCGTAGTCGCGGTTGAGGGCCGACGAGGGGAACAGCTTGACGAGGTCGGCGCCCGCCGTGGCGGCCTGGACGATCTCCGTGGGCGTCGCGGCACCGCAGATACTGACGGCCTGGTAGCGGCCGGCGGTCTCCAGCATGCCGAGGTCGACCTGGGGGCTGACCAGGAAGCGCGCTCCGGCCTGAATGCTCGCGTACGCCGATACCGCGTCGAGGACGCTGCCGGCGCCGATCTCAGTCTCGGGGTACTCCGCGCTCAGCCGGCGGATGACGTCCAGTGCGCCCGGCGTGGTGAGCGTGACCTCGACCGCGCGTATCCCTCCGGCGATGGCCTCGCGGGCCACTTCGTAGGAGGCCTCGGCGGTGGGGAGGCGCACGATCAGCACCGTCCCCGTGTCACTGATGGCATTCAAGGTGCGCAGCTTGCGCATGGGGTCACCTCAACGAAATCGGATGTCGGCGGGGGTGTTGACAGAGCTTAAGCAGCTCTGTTTCGGTATTGCAATCGATCGCAGCAATCGATTGCAATGGCTGGTCTCGAAGAGCACAATCAGTAGAAGTTGCGCTGTATCGACAGTTGGGAGACGCATCGTGAGACGTCCGCGAACGGCCGTGCTGGGCGCCCGGCACTGGCACGTACCCCTGCATGTCAGTGCCTGGGGGGACACTCACGATGTCGTGCTGGTCCAGGACGAGGAGCCCGACCAGGTCACCGGCATCGCCGGACGCCTCGACGCGGCCGTTTACGGGGAAGTCGGCGAAGCGCTGGACGCCGGCCCCCTGGACCTGGCCTACGTCTTCGTCCCGCACGACCGCATGGTGGAGACCTGTCTGGCCCTGGTCGAGCGCGGCATCCCGTTCGTGGTCGAGAAGCCGGGTGGCACGGGGCCCGAGGACGTGGAGCGGATTCGCGATGCGGCCGCAGCAGCCGGGGTGGCTGCGACAGTCCCCTTCGTCCAGCGCGGCGGCCCCGTGGACCACGCGCTGTCCCTGGCCGGTGCGCCGACGTATCAACGTACGAGCTTCGTTGCCGGCCCGCCGCAGCGCTATTACGCGGCAGGCAGCTCCTGGATGCTCGACCCCGCACGCTCCGGCGGGGGGTGTCTGGTGAACCTGGCGCCGCACTTCATCGACCTCTTCCTGCGGCGAAGCCGCGCCCGCCGTGTGGAACTCGTGGCCGCCAACATGTCCGCGAGCCTGCACAGCGAGGGCGTCGAGGATCACGCCACCCTCGTACTGGCGGGCGACGACGGCAGCGAGGCGATCATCGAGGTCGGCTATGCCTTCCCGTCGAGCCCCGCCAAGCGGTACTGCTCCTTCACCAGTGCGGGCAGCGAGGGATACGTCGATGTGGGCACCTCAGGCCATGTCTCGTTCACGCGCGCCCTGGACGGTGTCACCGAGTCGAGCACCATCGACGTGGACAGCGACCCGCTGTACGACGTGTTCGTCCGGCAGGTGGCCGACACTTGGGCGGACGGCTTCGCCGGGCTGCCGACGTTGGCCGACCTGGCCGACACGATGAGCCTCATCTGGGCCGCGTACGGGCGGTCCTCCTATGCGTCCTTGGAGGTCAGCCATGGCTGAGGTGAGCATCGACGACGTCGCGGCCCGGGCGGGTGTGCATCGCTCCACGGTTTCCCGCGCCTTCTCGCGGCCGGAAGCCGTGAATGCCAAGACCCGCAAACACGTCCTGGAGGTGGCGGAGAGCCTCGGCTACCGGGTGAACCCTCTGGCACAGGCCCTGCGCCGCCGTGCGAGCCGGCTGGTTCCGCTGATCGTCCCGGACATCACCAACCCCTTCTACGGTGAGCTGGCGAGGACCATGGCCGCGGCGGCCGCCGACCGCGGGTACCAGCTCGTGTTGTGCGTGACCGGCGGTGAAGTGGCCCAGACGAATGCCTATTTGACCTCCCTTCAGGAGATGTACGCGCCGTTCGGGATCGTCGCGCCGTCGACCACCGTGGACCTCGACGAGCTGCAGAACGTCGCCCTCGGCAGCAAGGTCGTCGTCATCGACCG
Organism: Streptomyces sp. NPDC019937; assembly: GCF_040631655.1. Classification (NCBI taxonomy): domain Bacteria; kingdom Bacillati; phylum Actinomycetota; class Actinomycetes; order Kitasatosporales; family Streptomycetaceae; genus Streptomyces; species Streptomyces sp. NPDC019937. The sequence goes on along the minus strand of NZ_JBEYAL010000016.1, from coordinate 196,577 downwards.
CGTCGAGGAGGCACAGGTGCCGACCGTGACGGTGGACAGCGCCGAGGGCATCGCACTCGCCGTGGACCACCTGCACGGCCTGGGGCATCGGCGCATCGCCTACGTGTCCGGCATCTCCGGGGCGTACACGTCCAAGGACCGCCTGGCCGCCTACGAGGGGCTGGCCGCGGAGCTGGGCATGCCGGCAACGGTCCTGGACGGCGGAACCGGGCCGGATGTGGGGGAGCGGGCCGCCCAGCGTCTGGTGGACATGGCACGCGAGGAGCGCCCGACCGCGGTCATCGCGGCCAATGACATGGTCGCCTTCGCCCTCATCTCCGCTCTTGGTGTGCGTGGTGTGTCCGTCCCGGACGAGGTGTCGGTGATGGGTTTCGACGGCCTGGAATTCGGCGCCCGGTACAACCCGCGACTGACCACCGTCCGCCAGCCCATCGCCGACATGGGAGTGATCGCCATCGACCTCGCCGAGAAACTCCTCAAGGACGGGGAGACGGCACATGTCGTCCTCGCCCCCGATCTACTGGTTCGTGAGTCGACCGCGGAGGTGCCCCGATGAGTTTGCCCGCAGGATTCCAGCACGTGGACCATGTCGCGTTCACGGTGCCCGACCTCGGCGAAGCGGTCACCTTCTTCACAGATGCCTTCGGCGCCGAGGAGCTCTACCGCTCGACGCGAGGGCCCGACGCCGACTTCATGCCCGCGCACTTCGAGGTCCCGGCCGATGCCCATCTGGAACTCGCCATGCTGCGCATGCCGCCGAACCTCAACGTCGAGCTGTTCCAGTGGTGGAGCACCGACCAGCGGAGCGAGTACCCGCGCCACTCGGACGCGGGTGGCCACCACTTGTGCTTCACCGTGGCGGACGTCGACACCGCCGTCGAACACCTCCGCTCGCACGGTGCCCGCTTGCTGGGCCACACCAAGGAGGTCGGCCCCGACAGCCCGCGCGTCGCGGGCAACCGGTGGACCTATCTCCGGGCGCCCTGGGGCCTGTTGATCGAGCTCGTCGACCGCTCCCGCGTCCACAGCCCGCCACCCCTGGTCGGCCCCGACGACTGGACCGACCCCTCCCGAACCGGAGAGAACCTGTAATGCGCATCATTGGCCACACCCTCGGCACACCGGAACAGACCCTCCCGGAGGCGCTGCAACTCTTCGCCTCCGCCGGTTTGGAGGGAGCCGAGGTCATCTACCAGAACGACTACCGCAGCGGACTGCCCATCGGGGACGATGCCGCCGCGGCGGAGGCGGCCCGCGTGGCGGACGATCTCGGCGTACCGGTGATGGGGCTCGCTCCGTACACCACCGGCATCAACCACGAGGACCCGGCACAGCGTCGCGCCGCGCTCGACGAACTGCGGTCGGCCATCGACTGCGCCCATCGCGTGGGCGCCACCCGGATCCGGGTGTACGCGGGTTCCTGGGGCGCGGACCGAACCGACCACGCCGCACACTGGGAGCGCCTACGCTCGGCACTGACGGAGCTTGTACCGCTCGCCGCCGACGCCGGAGCGCTCCTGTGCGTGGAGAACCACTTCGGCACCATGACGCAGTCGGCCAAGGACACGGCCCGGCTGATACGTGAGGTGGACTCGCCCGCGGTGCGCGTCCTGTACGACCAGGCGAATCTCACCTTCACCCACGACGAGGCATGGCCGGAGGCGCTGCGGGAGCAGGGCGACCTGATCGGGCACGTCCACGTGAAGGACCTCGTCTTCACGGACCCGAACGCCCCCTTCGTGGCCTCCGAGACGGCCCGTGTGAAGGCGGACGAGCGGGCGGTACGCTCCCGCGTCGTCGGCGAGGGCGTCGTGCCCTGGGCGGAAATCCTGCGGGCGGTCAAGCAGCACGGCTACGACGACGTCCTCAGCCTCGAGTACGAGTACCGGTGGCACCCGCAGGACCTCCCGGCTCCGGAGGAGGGCTTCGCCCGGTCCGCCCGCACGCTCCGCGCTCTCCTCGACCAGGCCGCTGGTCTCACGCCCGCGGAGGTGTCCCGATGAGCACGACCCCGCTGCGTGTCGGCGTGGTCGGCGCTGGGAACATCGCGCACATCGCGCAGCTGCCCACCCTGGTGGCACGGGACGACGTCGAGCTCGACGTGCTGGTGTCCCGGCGCGAGGACCCCTCCGAACTGGTCCGGCGGTGGGGGTTTTCCACCGCGGTCCGGACCGTCGAGCAGGCCCTGGGACGTGACCTGGACGCCCTGTTCGTGCTGACCCCGAGGTCGGAGCATGTCGCCGGCGTGCGCAGCGCGCTGGAGGCGGACGTGGACGTCTTCTGCGAAAAGCCCCTCGCGACCGCGACCAGCGACGCGGAGCGGCTCGCCGACCTCGCCGACGAGCACGAGCGCGTCCTGATGGTCGGCTTCAACCGCCGCTTCGCGCCGTCCTACGTCGCCGCCCGCGAGGAGTTCGGGGACGCCGGCGCCGCGTTCTGCGTCGCGCAGAAGAACCGCCGCGGCAGTGAGTACCGCGCGACCTTCGAGAACGCCATCCACATGGTGGACCTGTTGCGCTGGTTCTGCCCGGGTGAGCCGGTCGATGTCTCCGCCCACGCCGCCGGTGACGACCCGTGGCAGGAGGACGGCGTCTCCGCCCTGATCCGCTTCGCCGGTGGCGGCACTGGCGTCCTGACGGCGGCACGGACCGCCGGTGCGTGGGCGGAAAAGCTGGATGCCTACGGCGCGGAGCGCTCGGCCGAGGTGGTGGCTCCGGACACGGTGACCCTCACCCGGGAGGGTGTGAGCACCGTGCGCTCGATGAGCCCCGAGGCCTTCGGCTGGGCCACAGCCACGAACACCTTCGGCTTCGCCGCCGCCGTCCACCACTTCCTCGACCGCGCACGAGACCGTGGCACGCCGCTCACGTCGGGGCGGGAAGCCGCCCGCACGCAGGCGCTCCTCGACGACATCCTGCAGGCCGCCGGTCTCCCCGTGAAGGAGCAGGAGGGCCGCACCTGGGCCAGCCACGCAACGCGCTGATTCCCCCGCGAGCCTCGAACGGCACCGCACCGAGGCAGGTGTCGACGACATCCACGCTCGAAGAAGACTTCCGGAACCGCCGACACTTTCGGCCCAACAACCTGGACCGCGGCGCTCTCACCCGCCGCTTGTTCGCACAGCCCCATCCCTCACTGCACTGAGGAGCGCTCAATGGCGAACGCACCAAGAATAACCTCACCGAACTCCCCCTCCAACTCGGCCGAAGGAGAAGCCCCGCCCCGCAGAAGGCGGTTGAACATCCTGGCCGGCACCGTCGGCCACTTCATCGAGTGGTACGACTGGTACGTCTACGGCCTCCTGGCCGCCGTCTTCTCAAGCCAGATCTTTCCCGGCAGCAGCCCGGCGATGTCGCTGATCAGCGCCCTGCTGACCTACGCCATCGGATTCGTGGTCCGGCCGCTGAGCGGCGTCATCATCTCCCCGCTGGCCGACCGCTACGGCCGTCGCGTCGTGATGGCCGTAGCGATCGGCGGCATGACCGTGGGCAGCCTGATCCTCGCGCTCACCCCGCCGTTCTCCGCGATCGGCTACGCGGCGCCGCTGCTGTTCCTGCTCGCCCGCGTACTGCAGGGCATCTCGGCCGGCAGCGAGTCGCAGAGCGCCATCGCCTACATGGTGGAGAACGGCTCGACCGACCGGCGCGGCCTGTTCGGCTCGCTGTCGAACGCGGCCAGCGGCCTGGCCACGCTGGCCGCCACCGGCATGGGGGCGATCGTCACCTCGACTCTGAGCACCCACGACCTGGAGACGTGGGGATGGCGCATCCCGTTCGCCATCGGCGGCCTCCTCGGCATCGTCGGGCTGTTGTTGCGCTCGCGCGCCGACGAATCCCCGGAGTTCGAGGCCGCTGTCGAGGACTCCGCCGCCGACAAGAAGCCCGAGACCCTGCGTCTGCGGGAACTGCTGCGCAGGCACCCCAGGGCCCTGCTGCAGACCGCGGCTCTGTCGGCCCCGGCTGTCGCCTACTACACCTGGGCCACGTTCCTGCCCACCTACGCACACCTGACCACCGGACGTGACCTGGACTCCGCCCTGGCGGGGAACGCCATCGGGCTGGGCCTGCTGGTGATCATTGTGCCGCTGTGCGGAGCCCTGTCCGACCGCATCGGCCGCCGCAAGCCCTTCCCCATCATCGGGGCCGCGGGCATGGTGGTGCTCTTCTACCCGCTGCTGTTGCTCTTGCAGCAGCCGGGATTCGGCGTATACGTGACGGTGACCGTCAGCGGCTGGGTGGTCCTGGCCATCTGGCAGGGCGTCTACCCGACGATCCAGGCCGAACTGTTCCCCGCCGCCGTCCGCGTGTCCGGCATCGGTGTGGCCCACCAGATCGTCATCGCGACCCTCGGTGGGACGGCCCCGCTCATCGCCAGCTCATTCGTCGAGGCGGGCCACCCCATGGGCGTGGCGGTGTACATGACGGCCATCGTCCTGATCTGCCTCATCGTCTACCTGACGCTGCCGGAGACGGGCCGCGCGGGCACGCACACCACTGACACCACGCCCCCTGCGGAATCTGAAGCCGAGTAATGGTCAGCATCCACGAAAACCACGGCATCTACGGAGGACGCCCCATGACCGCCCCGTCCCAGATCGCGCTTGTCACCGGTTCCAGCGGAGGAATTGGAGCCGCTACCGCCGAACGGCTGCACGCAGCTGGCGCGACGGTCATCGGCTGCGACCGCACAGCACCGGACAACCTCCCGAAGTGGCTCACGGCCTTCCGCGAACTCGACGTCACCGACGAGCAGGCGATCCGCGACACCGTGACCGGGATCCGGGCGGAGTACGGGGCGATCGACGTCCTGGTGCACGCCGCCGGAGTCCTCGGCAACGAGCCGGACCTCCTCACCACCCCGAGCTCCGAGTTCGCCCGGGTGATGGCGATCAACGCCACGGGTGCCTTCTCCGTACTGCGCGAAGTCGGCCTCGTGATGAAGGCCCAGGGCTCCGGCTCCATGGTCGCGGTGGCCTCGGTCGCCGCGAAGGAAGCCCGTCGTGCGTACGTGCCGTACAACGCCAGCAAGGCGGCCGTGTTGAACATCTGCTGGTCGCTGGCTCTGGAACTCGGCCCGGACAACGTGTCGGTCAACTGTGTGTGCCCCGGCCCGGTCAACACCGCCATGTGGGCGCAGCTCGCCGACCGTGCCGGCGGCGGCGACCCCGAGGGGGACCGGCGCGCCCGCGAGGCGCGGGCCGCGCAGATCCCGATGGGCCGATTCGCCGAGCCGGAGGAGGTGGCGGCGACCATCGCCTTCCTCACCGACCCGGCCAACCGTTACCTGACCGGTCTGAGTCTGGATGTCGCCGGCGGCGCCCGGTTGGGGATGGGCAGTTGATGGAGCGACTCCACCCTGAGCACGGAGTCGTCATGAACTGTCCGATGCGGAATGGGAGTTCATCCGGCCGATGCTGCCCGGCTCGAGCAGTGGGAACGTGTGCTCAGCGAAGCCTGTACTCGCTCGCGGCGGAGTGTGAAGAGCTCACTGCTGCCCGTTCAGCCCCTGAACAGTACAAGGAATCCCGGTCGTAGCCGCCCCTGCTCCCGAGCGCACGATGAGGACACCTCAAAGATTGAAGGGAAAGCCCAATGATCATCAACACGTTTTCATATCTTTGGTCGGCAACGGCGACCGATGCGATATCCGAGTTGGTCCAGAATGGGTACAACACCTTCGAGGTTCCCATCAGCTCTCCACACTGCTGGCCGGAAGAGATCTCCAGCTCCGAGCGTTCGGCAATGCTGGCGACGCTCAACGAGAACGGTGCCAAGATCCGCTCCCTGAATGCCGGCGGATACGACATCAATCTGGCCAGCCCTGGCGCCAGCATGCGCCGAAAGAGCATCGAGCACATCACGTCGGTGATCGACCTTGCAGTAGCTTGGGATGTCCCGGAAGTTGTGATTTCACCCGGCACGCGGCGTCCTATGATCTCCCCCTCGCTCGAGAAGGTCCACGGGTGGATGCACGAAAGCCTGGAAGAGCTGATTCCGCTAGCCAAGCGGGCGGGAAAACGACTCCTCTTCGAGAACACCCCCTACTGCTTTGCACCGACGATTGGGGAACTGGCAGATATCGTCGGCACGGTCAATGATGATGCACTAAAAATCGTGTACGACGTCGCGAACGCTGCTTACATCCGGGAGGATCCCGTATCGAGCCTGCGCTTGCACCACGGATCGGTTGCACTCATACATATATCCGACACGGGGACGGAAACGTGGGGCCACGACCCCATCGGCACTGGGGTGATCGATTGGAACGAGCTGGGTAAAGTAGTCCAAGAAACACTCGGGGTCGACAACGTCGTGCTCGAAGTCATCCGCGAAGAGAACACCCTTGAAGAATTCGCGAAGGCGATGCGTGACCTCAGTGAAGAGGGTTGGAATCTCGGAGACTGATTTCGACGCTCGGGGTTCAGAGTGACTCCGGGGGTCGCTGAGTAGGCCCGCTGGGAATATACAAGGAGAGTGTGCAATGAGAGTTCTGGTCAGTGGCGGAAGCAGTGGCATCGGCGCGTCTGCAAGTGTGAGGATTGCAGAGGCAGCCCTTGCCCGTGGCGAACAGCCGATGATCGCGGTATCCGGCCTCACTGCGAACACGCGACAAGACGAGGTCGTCCGATCGATCCAGTCGATGGGCGGCAAAGCCATTGCATTGACAGGAGACCTGGGTGATCCCGACATACCCGGTCACCTGGTAACCGCTGTGGTGGACGAGTTTGGCGGCTTGGATGCACTGGTGGCAAATGCCGGAATCGCCAGCCCTGGCGCACTCAAGGATCTCTCCCTCGAGGACTGGGACGGCATGTTCTCCGTCAACCTCCGCGGGGCGTGGCTGCTTGCCAAAGCAAGTTACCCGCACCTGAAGGGTAGTCGCGGGTCCGCCTGTTTCACCTCTTCGATGTCCGGCCAGCTCCCACATGCCGAATCGGGTGCTTACAGTCCGACCAAGGCTGCACTCACGATGTTGGCTCAGACGCTCGCACTGGAATGGGCGCCTGACGGAATCCGTGTGAACGTGGTATCCCCGGGCATGACTCGCACACAGATGACTGAACAAATGTACCTCGATTCCGAAGTCAAGAAAACGCGGGAAAAAATCATCCCGTTGTCGAAAATTGGCGACCCGATGGATATTGCGAACGTGATCGAGTTTCTTGTCAGCCCGTTGGCAGGATATGTCACCGGCCAAGATGTCTGCGTCGATGGGGGTTTCTCCAAGTCCATTCTCAGCCATATTCCCGGTCGGCCCAGCTCCAAGTCCTGACGGGAACTGTTCAACCGGCTTGACTGTCACACAGCGGCGCCTCCTAAAGGGTGTGGCACAAGGCTGTGAATTGGGCATCTCCGGTGTAGGCCAGGGTGTTGAGGGCTGAACGCGTGTGGGTGGAAACACCCACGGGGCTGCGGTTGGAGCAGTTCGGGCAGCTGTTGAAGGCGGTGCGGGAAGCGAGGCGGCAACGGCACGCACTGGGGTCGGCCGTGGTTTCTGCCGCTGGCCGAGCGGGTCCTCATCGTGGTCGTGTATTACCGCACGGACCTGACCATGCGGCAGCTCGGGCCGCTCTTCGGTGTCTAGTCCTTGACGGTGTGCCGGGTGATCCAGAGGCTGAGCCCGCTGCTCGCGCTCGAGCCATTGAGCCTTTTCAGCGTGGCCAATGATCGGGTGACGGGGCCGGAGTGTGGGCGGATGCGCAACGGGCAGGGCTCCCGTGCCGTTGAGGGAGGTGTTCGACGTCGCAACTCAGCAGCACAGGAGTCCTGTTGGTTCCGTATCCTGCCGCACTCGACCTGCCCCACGCCCTGGTCGAGTGGGCCACGATGCTCATCGTCACCCGTGAGGGTGACCGACGGTGCAAACTCCCGCCGCACCGCCATGCGCTGGTCGCACTCGTGTACCTGCGCCGCCACGACACCCTCGCCCATATCGCCGTTGGCCTTCGGAATATCCGTCGGCACCGCCCACGCCTACGTCACCGCGGTCACCGGTCTGCTCGCCGAGCAGGCGCTGGGCCTGCTGAAGACGCTGCCCGAGCACGACCCGGACTTCGTCCTCCTGGACGGCACGCTCGCGGAGTGCGAACGCGTCGGCGACGGCAGAGCCGACTACTCAGCGAAGAACAAGCGGCACAGAGTGAACGTGCAGGTCGTCACGGACCCGACCGGCCAGGTTCTGTGGCTGTCGCCGGCACTGCCGGGCCGGACCCACGACCTCACGGCAGCCCGCACCCACAAGATCCTCCGGATCTGCACACGCCAGGGCGTCCCGATCCTCGCCGACATGGCCTACATCGGTGCGGGCGACTGGATCACCACCGCCAAGCGCCGCCCGCCAGGCGGCGAACTCACCCCCACCGAGCGAACCAGGAACCGGGCCCTGTCTGCAGCCCGGGCACCGTTCGAACGCGGCATGGCACGGTTCAAGTCCTGGCAGGTCTTCCGCAGATCCCGGATCAGTCCAAACCGCATGAGCGTCATCACCAAAGCCGTACTCGCCCTGGAGAGGCAACGCTGAAAAGGCTCATTGTCCGAACCGACTGGCAAGCAATCGCGCTCCGCGAACGGGCCCAGCACTTGGAGATTGAAGCCGACCACGTTCCTGGTCTGCTGGCAGACCGCGGTCTCGTGGCAGCCCAGCAGTTCCGTGACCAAGCTGACGAACATGACCGCACCCGCTTCACTATTGAGGACATCACGGCATGAGCCCGGCACCCGACGAACGCGACCGCATTCGCGTCTCCATGGACCGCATCCTCGACGGCACTCCTGAACGCTCCAACGGAGCGCTCACCATCGTCGCCCTCGCTATCGAGGCCGAGGTTCCCCGCAACGCCCTGACCCAGCGGCACACCGATCTCAAGAACAAGTTCTACGACCGAGTCAGGGCCCGGGGCGGAACTCCGGATGTCGAAATCCGGCTCCGTAGAAAGATCTCCGACCTCAAGACCACCATCGCTAACAAGAACAAGGAGATCGTCCGGCTTCGCGACGATGTCCAGGGATTCCTGGCGGAGAACACGCGACTGACCCTGGAGAACGAGGAGTTGCGGGACGTACTCAGCGGGCGCCCGAGCAACGTCACTCCGCTGCGGGCGGGACCAGGTAGCCGGTGAGCGGTAACGCGAGATACTATCCCGCGCTGCGAATCCACTACAGCCTGGTGGTCGCCTACCCGTCCGAGGCGAACCCCTCGGACGGGTAGAGCAGGTCGCGGACTCCGTCGGTCTCAGTCTGCAGGGACCCGGTCGCCGACCCCCTCGTTGGACGACACACGCCGGAAGGCGGGATATCAGGCTGAGCAGGGAGGCCAGGGCTACACCAGTGCGTACGTTGACGGCGCGTCGGGGCACTTGTGCGCCCGCGGCGACCACGCAGGCGCCGCGTCCTCATGCGGGCTGGGTGGCGATGGTGCACAGGCGCTTGGTGGCCCGGGTCAGGGCCACGTACAGGTCCCTCTCCCCGCCGGGGCGGGCCGTGACGATCTCCTCGGGGTTCAGGACGACGACCCCGTCGAACTCGAGGCCACGTGCTTCGGACGCGGGCACGATGCGTGCGTGGTCGGCGATGCCGTTAGCCGTCAACTCGCTCACCCGGGTGTCCGCGCAGATCACTCCCAGGAGTTCGTCCGGCTGCGCGGTGCTCTGGGCGCGCAGTTCCTCCACGATGGCGGTGACCAACCCGTCCCCATGTGTGGTCACGGTGCGCGGGCTCTCACCGCTGCGCAGTGACCGTGTGGGCCGCTGGTCCGGAGCGATCCGCGCGAGCAGGTCCCGGACGCTCTCCAGGATCTCCTGCGTGGTGCGGTAACTGACCGTCAGGTCGTGCAGTCTGAACCGCGTCCCGACATGCGGGCTTAGGGCTTCCTTCCAGTCGCGTGCCGTCGTGGCCGGGCCCGACTGGGCGAAGTCACCCACCAGCGTCATCGCCCTCGCCGGGCAGCGGCGGACGATCATCCGCCACTGCATAGCGGTCAGTTCCTGCGCCTCGTCGACGACGACGTGCCCGTACGTCCGCTCGGGCGGGCCGCCGACCAGGCTCGCCGCCTCGTCCAGCAACGGCACGTCCGCATCGGTCCACGGGGCGTCCGGGGCACGCAGGAGAAGGGACCGCTCCCGCGGGGTCAGGTTCGGCAGGCGCTCGGCCAGGGCGTCGGCATCCGTCAGCAGTGTCTTCACGAGGTCGCCGGGTACCAGCCTCGGCCACAGCGCCTCGACCGCCCGGTCGACACCGGCGTCGTCGAGGAGATCGGCCCCGATGGCGTCCAGGTCCAGCTCGTGGACCGGACCCGGGTCGGCGGCGCCCTCGGCACGGTGCTGGGCGACCCCCGTGAACCGGTCGAGGTTCAGGCCCGTCATCTGCTCGGCATCGGCGTCGATCTGCTCCAGGAGGTCGCCCATGTTCCGTTGCATCGCGTCGGTGACGGCGTCTACCAGGAGTTCCTTGAACACCTGTCGCGCGGGGTTGTGGCCGGATGCGGCCGCCAGGGCGGCGGCGCGTGCAGTGGCGACCTCCTTCTCGGACAGGTGGACCAGTTCCTGCCCGACCCGGACGGTGAAGTCACCGGCGGGGGCCTGGTGGTCTCGCAGTAGGCCGGCCAGGGCGTCGACGAGGTCCAGGCCGCCCTTGAGGCGCGCCGTGTCGAACGGGTCCACCGCGTCCGGGGACACTCCGGCGAGTTCCTGACAGGTCGCCAGATCGACGTCGTTCTCCCCGAGCGAGGGAAGGACCTGGGAGATGTAGTCAAGGAAACGGGCGTTGGGGCCCACCACGAGGACGCCTTCCTCCGCGGCGCGCGGGAACGCGTACAGGACGTACGCCGCCCGGTGCAGGGCGACCACCGTTTTGCCGGTGCCGGGCCCGCCCTGTACCACGGTCACCCCGCGGTGGGCGGAGCGGACGATCTCGTCCTGCTCGGCCTGCAGCGTCGCGACGGCCGCGTGCATCCTGCCCGTACGCCGTGTCGACAGAGCCTCGGTCAACGGGCCGTCCCCCACGACGTCTTCGTCGGTCGGGACGGTCCCGTCGAGCAGTTCGTCGCTCACCGAGATGACCGTGCGCTCCTCGAGGCGCAGGTGCCGACGCCGCCGCAGACCCATCGGGTGGACCGGTGTGGCCTCGTAGAAGGGCCGCGCCGCGTTCGCGCGCCAGTCCACGAGCAGCGGCAGTTCGTCCTCCTCCGTGTGCAGTCCGATCCGCCCGATGCGCAGGGCCGTGCCGTCCGTCCAGTCGATGCGCCCGAAGACCAGCCCCTTCTCGGCGCCTTCCAACCGGCCGATCTCCTTGGTCAGACGGTCGGCGGCGACCTCTCTCTCGTACGCCTCGCTGGCGCCGTCCGCCGGGGCCTTCAACACACTCGCCCGGTTCGATCGCGCCTCGGAAAGCCGCTCGGTGAGCAGCTCATACAACGAGGACACGTAACCTTGCTCCGATTCAACCGCACGCACGGCCAAATCATTTATGTTTGACAACAAGGGACTCCTTCGATTCGAGCCGCACCATACGGCTAAAGTTCCCTAAAGGTAAGTCTTGACTTACTTGTTGCGTCTATGTCCTTACTGCTGACCGCACTTCGTGTCATGCATTCCGTCGTTTCCCTTGAATGCCGGTGATATTTTCCCGTGCACGGGAAAGGCAGTGAGTCCACGGGAAAGGTTCGTGGTCGCGTCACAGGCCGGGACAGGGCTGGCCTGCATTCCAAATGCGGACACCGGCGGCCGCCGTGATCCGGTTGTGCGGCGCGGCGAGTTGGGTGATGTTCCCGCCGCCGTGTGCGGCCCGGATGCCGGACCTCAATGACTCAACATGCTGACTTGACAGGGAAGATCAGGGTGATGGTCTTGCCGAGCCCCATGTCGTCGGCGAGACAGCCGCCGAGGCCGAGCGAGGTCATCCGGACCAGCCAGTCCAGGCCCCGGAGCTGGTAGTCGCGCAGCGTGGCGGCGAGGGCCGCGGGCTGGGCGACGGGCTGCCCGCCGTCGTCCTTCCCGGGCCGGGACTCCCCGGGCCGCAGCTCCCCGGGCCGCGGCTCCCCGGGCCGGGCGAGGCGGTCGCGCAGCGCGGCCAGCCAGCCGGTGGCCCGCACCTCGACCTCGGCGCCGTCGGCCTCCGCACGACCGGTGAGGACGGCGCCGAGCGCGTCGACGGGGGCGAGCTTGCGGTCCTGACGGTCGCGGGCGCGCCGCGCCGACTCGGGGTCCAGGACCACCCACTGGTCGCGCAGCCGCACCACCGGGCGACCGGCCTCGGCGAGCCGGTCCAGCTCCTCCTTGGTCAGCTCCTGGTCGCCGACGGCGAACCGCCAGCTGAAGCGGAGCAGCGCGTCGGCGGAGAGGAACGAGGGCATCCGGGGCCCCTGGGCCCTCTCGGGGCCGTCCGCTTCGTCCGCCTCATGGGAGTCGTCCGGGCCGACGACGGCGCGCGCGGTGAGCCCGCGCACCAGCTCCTTGGGCCAGTGCACCTTCACCCCGGCGGCGTCCAGCGCCCCGGTCGCCGGGCCCAGCAGCTCGGTGACCTCCTCGTCGGCGAGGTCGACCGCCTCGGGCACGGCGGCGGACAGCAGCGGGGCGAGCGGCGCCCAGGCGCGGGCCGCGCGCCGCAGGGTGAGCAGGGCCTCCATCCGGGCCCGGGGGCCGAGCGCCGCCCCGGCGGGCGTGGTGCCCGCCCACACCTCGGCGGCGTCCGCGACCAGGGACGGGTCGGTGAGGCTGTGCAGTTGCAGGACGGCACGGAAGCCGGGACCGCTGTCGCCGGCTCCGTGGAGCAGTTCGATACGGAGCGACAGCCGTACGCCCGCGTCGTGCCCGGCGGCGACATCGGCCGCCCAGGCGCGCTGTTCCGGCAGCCGCCGCGGGGCGGTGGCGGCGAAGGCGGGGCCGCCCGCGGCCTTGGACGCGGCGGGGGAGCGCGGCAGCCCGTCCGCGACCGCGTCGAGGAAGGCGCGCAGATGCCGTTCGGGGTCGGGCAGCAGCAGGGGGCCGGTGCCGGGCAGCGGCACCGCGTGGGCGGCGGGCGGCATGGTGGCGGCAAGCTCCCGCACCCGCTCCAGGTCGTCGCCGTCGAGCGGGCCGACACGCCAGGCGTCGTGATCGGTGGCGGTGAGCCCGGGCAGCAGGCGGCCGCGGGCGGCGAGTTGCAGGGCGAGGACGGCGGCGGCACCCCAGAAGGCCGTCGCGGGGTCGGCACCTGCCCGGTCCGGCGGCTCTCCGCCCGGCCGCGCGGCGGCCCGCGCCCGGGCCCGGGTGAGGACGGGCAGCGCGTCGGGCAGGGGCAGTACTCGCGCACGTACGGCGCGGGCGCGGATCCCCGCGGAGTCGTCCGGGACGACGACGGTGAGTTCCTCCGCTGAGCCGGACGGCCCGCCGGGCGGCGGCCCGTCCGGCCGCCAGAAGGCGACGCGCCCGGCGCGCGAGGGGTCGGCGGGCAGGAAGACGGCGGTGGAGCGGCAGAGTTCGGCGATCTCGGAGGCGGTGGTCGCGGAGGGTGGGGTCACAGCTCTGACGCATTCCTCAAATTTGACTACTGCAGGTGGGCGGCCGAGGGTACAGGACGCCGGGGCGGATGTGGAACCGGCGGCCGCCGGTGTCCGTTGTGAGGAGTGAATACGGCTATGGGCCGGGTTAAGGAGGCGGGTGCGATGTCCACGCGCGCGAAGGTCGCCGCCGGGGGTGTGGTGGCCGGTGTGATCCTGCTGTGGCTGCTGCCCTTCTGGGCCGCGCTGCTCGTGATGGTCGGCGTGCCGGTGGCCGCCTATCTGCTGCTGGACCCGTCGCAGCGGCGCAGGCTGCGCGGGGTCTCTCGCAAGCAGCTGGGGCGCTGACCCCCGGGCCCGGGCGCCCGGGCGGGCCATAGGGCCGCCGGCCGGGTTCGGGAGCGGGGGTGACGCGCGCCTGGGAGTGACCGCGCAATACCGATCGCGGATCGTCCCGGCTCCCCGCCCGGCCGGTCACAGACGTCCGTCCGCAGCTCGCCCGGGCGTCGTCCGTGGGCTGCCCCGCGCCGGTCCCCGCGCTCAGTGCGGTCGTACGGCCAGCTCGTCCAGCGCCGTCAGCAGCCCCGGCAGCTCCGGACCGCGGCCGACCGGCAGCACCTCGCCCGGCGCCTCGTCCAGCAGCACGAACGCGATGTCGTCGGTCCGCGCCACCATGCTCCACCCCGGCCCGTCGGCCCGTAGCGTCCGCGCGTCACCCGCGGCGAACGCGGACCGGATCCGGCCCAGCGGCGGAGGCTTGTCCAGATAGCCGCGCGCCTCCTCCAGGACACGCCGCACGCCCCCGTGCGGCTTCTCGCCCGGGGCCACGAACGTCACCTCGCTGTCCACCTGATCTCGCCAGATCGCCCACTGGAGCGCGATCTCATCCGCGCCGAGCCGCCGCTGCGGCGGGCCCCACTGCCCGGAGTCCGGCGGTGCGAGCGGCGGCCGGGCCGCGCCCCCGGGCCGCGCGTCGGGCGCGGGGTCGTGCGGCGCGGGCACTCCCGGAGCGGCCACCGCCACCGCGAGCGGCCAGCCGGGCAGGGAGGCGACCACGGTCCGGTCGTCGAGCGACAGCTCGTACTCCATGCCGCAGTCCCAGGTCGCGATGGCGCACGCCACGAGCGACACATCGTCGGTGACCACCGTCCAGCGGGCGCCCTGGCCGTCCTGCCCCAGCACCAGGCCGTAGCCCGGCTCGTACGGCTCCAGCCCGAGCGCGGCGCACGCCTCGGGATAGTCGTCGCCGAGCACGCTCGGGAACTGTGCGGGCGTCAGCAGCACGGCGGTCAGCACGTACAGCGCGTCCTCGCCCGACTCCTCCGTGGCGGACACGGCAGCCTCCTCTTGCGGTTCTTCGTCCGGCGCACCCTAACCAGCCGGTAGGTGCGGCGTCGAGACTTCGTACCGTGCTCGGTGTCAGCTCCCGTCCCCGGCCCGCAGCGCGTCCAGGGTGCGCCGCAGCCACGACAGTTCGGCCTGTCCGGCGGCGCGCGCGATGGTCAGGACGCCCCGCCGGAAGGGATCCTCCACCTCCTCCGCGCGCAGCGGCCGGTCACCCTCGTAGAAGAGGCGGGAGGGACGGCGCAGATGGGCCAGCCGGCGTTCGAGCACGGCGGACTGCCGCGCGGGGTCGTCCAGATGCCGCAGGAACGACAGCAGGGTGAACCAGCGGTTCTCGTCCGTGATATCCCCTTCGGCCGGATCCGCGAGACGGTGGCGCAGCTCGGCGCGGCCCTCGGCCGTCAGGCTCAGGACGTGCCGGGGAGCGGCGCCCGTGCCCGGCCGCGTCTCCCGGGCCAGCAGTCCCGCGTTCTCCAGCCGCTTGATCGCCGGGTAGAGGGTGCTCTCGGCCACCGGCTTGACGTGCCCGGTCAGTGCGGTGATGCGGTGGCGCAGCTCGTAGCCGTGCAGCGGCGCGTCGTGGAGGAAGCCGAGGATGGCGAGTTCGAGCATGCCCGCATTGTGGCGTACCGCCGTGCGCCTCGAAGGTGTGGTGTGTCCATGACCATACGCGGCGATCGTCAGCCGGTGTGCGGCCCGCTCGTCAGCCCTGACGCACCGCGACGGCCAGATAGCGCGTGTCCTCGTCCGTGTACGCCTCCAGCCGCCAGCCGCAGCGGGCCAGCAGCGGCCGCAGGTTGGGCTCGGCCCGCAGATCATCGGAGGTGAGCGGCCGGCCGTGGCGGGCGGCGAGCGCGGCGCGCCCCACCGGGTGGAACAGCGCGATCGACCCGTGAGGGCGCACCACCCGGGCCAGCTCGCGCAGCCCGGTTTCGGGGTCGGAGAAATGCGAGATCAGTCCGGCGGCGAAGACCGCGTCGAGACAGCCGTCGCGCAGCGGCAGCCCGGCGACATCGGCGAGGGCGAGCACCCCGTCCCGGTCCCGCCCGGCGCGTACGGCCGCCGCCAGCATGGCGGGCGTGAGGTCGAAGCCCAGCACGGTCCCGCGGGGGCCGACCGCGGCGCGCAGCGCGGGCAGGGCGCGGCCGGTACCGCAGCCCGCGTCGAGCACCGCGTCCCCGGCGCGCAGGCCGAGGTCGGCGACGGCGGCGGCATAGGCGGGGCCGTCGTCGGGGAAGCGGCTGTCCCAGTCGGCCGCCCGGGGCGTGAAGAAGTCCCTCACGTCGGCCGCGCTGTCTCGGTGGTTTCCATGGGCGCGGTCATGGCGCATGCGGGGCTCCTTGGGTCGCCGTCCTGAGCACGGATCGGCTGAGAACAGATCGATCTAAGAACAGATTCGGGCATCGAGCAATCATTCAGAAATCTCTCTCTGTCAAATTCCAACAGGTTCGTAATGCGCCCCCCAATGCGCCCCCTTGCGGGCTACGGTCCGTGGCCCATGGGGGGACCCCGAGCGCGCCGCCCGCTCGCGGCGCGCGCCGACCGAGGGAGACCGTCATGATCAAGCGCCGCGCAGCCGCCGTCCGCTCCTCGGCCGGTCTCGGCCGGGGTCCGCTCGACGCGGGCCCGTTCGACGCGGGCCTGCTCGACCGGATCCTGGACGACGGGGCCGCCCGCGCCGCCGGTGTCCGCCATGCCGTGCTGCTGTCCCAGGACGGGACCACCCTCAGCGCCTCCCGCGGGCTCTCCCGCCGGGACGCGGCACATCTGGCCGAGGTCGCCTCCGGTTTCGACGGCCTGGCCAGGAGCGCGGGGCGCCGTGGGCGGCCCGCCCGGGTGCGCGGGACGATGGTCGAGACGGAGAGCGGCACCCTCTTCGTCGCGGCGGTGGGGGAGGGCGCCTGCCTGGTCGTGCTGAGCGCCGCGGGCGCCGATGCGTCCACGGCCGCCGGTGAGACGGCCCGGCTCGTGGAGCGGGTCGGCGCGTATCTGCGCGCCCTCGGCTGATCGCGGAATGCCAGGTTCCGCCGCTTCGGCCGTTCTCCGCCGGGTACCCGGGGCACCGTGCCGAGACGGCCTTGACGTCCAGGCGAAAGGACACGGCGATGCGAGCGGTGACCTGGCAGGGCAAACGCGATGTGCGCGTGGAGACGGTGCCCGACCCCATCCTCAAGGAACCGACGGACGCGATCGTACGGATCACTACCACCGGACTGTGCGGGTCCGACCTTCACCTGTACGAGGTGCTCACACCCTTCATGACTCCCGGCGACATCATCGGCCATGAGCCGATGGGGATCGTCGAGGAGACCGGTCCGGAGGTGACCGGCCTCCGGCCCGGAGACCGGGTGGTCGTCCCGTTCCAGATCGCCTGCGGATCCTGCTGGATGTGCGGCTCCGGCCTGCCCACCCAGTGCGAGACCACGCAGGTGATCGAGTACGGCATGGGAGCGGAGATCTTCGGCTACAGCAAGCTGTACGGGGCGGTGCCGGGCGCCCAGGCGGAGTACCTGAGGGTGCCGCAGGCCCACTACGGTCCGATCAAGGTGCCCGAGGGGCCGCCGGACGACCGCTTCGTCTACCTCTCCGACGTCCTGCCCACGGCCTGGCAGGCGGTCGAGTACGCGGCCGTCCCGAAAGGGGGCACGGTGTGCGTGCTGGGTCTCGGCCCCATCGGGGCCATGGCCTGCCGGGTCGCGAGGCACCGGGGAGCCGGGCGCGTGATCGGCGTGGACCTGGTGCCCGAGCGGCTGCGGCGGTCCCGCGCCGACGGCATCGAGACGTTCGACCTGAACGACTTCGACGGCCAGGACGACCTGGTCGAGGCCGTGCTCTCGGCGGGCGGGGGCCGCGGCCCGGACTCGGTCATCGACGCGGTGGGCACGGAGGCCCACGGCAGCCCGGTCGGGCGGACCGCACAGCGGGCCGCCGGCATACTGCCGCGGGAGTGGGGCGCGAAGCTCACGGCCAGGGCCGGTGTCGACCGGCTGGCGGCGCTCCGGCTGGCCATCGCGCTGGTGCGGCGCGGCGGCACGGTGTCCCTCAGCGGCATCTACGGCGGGATGACCGACCCGCTGCCGCTGATGATCATGTTCGACAAGCAGATCCAGCTACGGATGGGGCAGGCGAACGTTCGTCGCTGGGCCGATGACATCCTGCCGCTGCTGACGGACGAGGACCCGCTCGGCGTCGACGGCTTCGCCACCCACCGCCTGCCGCTGGCGGACGCACCCCATGCCTATGAGATGTTCCAGCAGAAGCAGGACGGTGCGGTAAAGGTCGTGATGCGACCGTGAGCGATTGATTTCGGCCGAATCCACCCGCTCGGCCGCATCGGCCCACTCGGTCCGCGCTGCGGCTAATCGGCGATATCGGCGAGGGCGATGACCTTGTCGATGCGGACCCGTACCAGCAGCTCGCCGGGGACGCCGTTGCGGGCCCCGAACTGTTCGGCGAGGTCATCGCCCACATAGCGGGCGGCGATCCGGGTGGCCCACTCCCGTACCTCCCCCAGGTCGTCGCTGAGTTCGGCCCGGCCTCGCACCGTGACGAAGGAGAACGGGGGCCGCTCGTCGTCCACGCAGAGGCTGACCCGGGGGTCGCGGGCCAGGTTGCGCCCTTTGACCGTGTCCTGCCCGGTGTTGAAGACCAGGTCGTCCCCGTCGAGCAGGAACCAGATGGGCGCGAGATGCGGGCTTCCATCGGCCCGTACGGTCGCGAGTTTGCCGGTGCGGGTGCCCTCGGAGAGGAACTTCTGCCACTGATCCCTCGACATGTTCTGTGCCATGTCCCCATCTTGCGTCAATCAGCGCGGAACGGCCGGAGGGGCCGGCAGGGCGGGTTGCCCAGACGGCGGCAGTGAGAAAGGCTGGCACGCAGCTGAAGGGGAATCGGGGAGGAACGCCAATGGCACTCAGCAAGGGCCTCGACTGGTTACTGGACGACCTGACCCAGCGGATCGCGCAGGTGCGGCACGTGCTGGTGCTGTCGAACGACGGCCTGGTGACGGGGGCGAGCGCGACGCTCGAACGCCAGGATGCCGAGCACCTGGCAGCGGTCGCCTCCGGGCTGCACAGCCTCGCCAAGGGGTCCGGCAACCACTTCCGGACGGGCCGGGTGCGGCAGACCATGGTCGAGTTCGAGGAGGGTGTCCTCTTCGTGATGGCCGCGGGTGACGGCAGTTGCCTGTGCGTCCTCAGCGGCCCGGACGCCGATGTCGGGCAGGTCGCCTACGAGATGACGCTGCTGGTGAACAGGGTGGGGGAGCACCTGGGAGTCGAGGCCCGGCAGGAGAGCGGCGCCCCGAGCTGAGGCAGGGAGGCGGGAGTCGGGGGAAACGGGGCCGCGAGGTTATCCACAGGCGGTTGTCCACAGGCCTGACGGACCGTCGTGCCGCGACGCTATCGTCGTCACTGTCAGTGATTGATGGATCGCGGGGGAGGACTTCGTCATGGCAGTGGTACGAGCGGAGCAGGAAGTACCGGGGGCGCGGGAAGTACCGGGGGCGCGGGAAGTACGGGGGACGCAGGAGGCGCGGGAGCGCCGGAAGCCGTCGGGCCCGGCCGGACCGGGACAGCCGAAGGGCGTCGCGTTCCGCACCGCGGCCCGGATGCTGGGCCTCATGCCGCGCGAATTCGAGCTGGCCGAGCAGCTGGGGGAGGTGCGCACCATCTCCACCCCCGTGGGGCGGCGGGTGGCGCGGGAGGAGCTGGCGCGGCTGACGGGAGCCGAGGGGTTCCCGGAGGCGCTGCGCGCCAGGCTGCGGGTGGTCGGCACGGCGGAGGGGGCCGAGCTGCTGGGTATCAGCCCGGGCCGGCTCACCCGCTTGGCGCGCGGCGGTTTCTTCGCCCCGGCCCGGTTCTACGTCAACCGGTACCGGCGGGTGGTGTGGCTCTATCTGGCGGCGGAGCTGGAGGAGTTCGCCGCCCGTGAGCCGGGCCTGCTGACCGGCCGCACTCCACCGGGGCTGAGCGCGTCGCTGGCCGCCGGAGCGGACGCCCGGGCCGAGGAGTGGCGCAAGCGGCGGATCGAGCAGTTGCTCTCCCGGACGCGGGACCCCTGGAAGCGCGCCGGAGTGCTGTCCGCGGTGCTGGACCCCGACGAACTGGCGCGAGCCGTCACCGATCCGCATGACCGGGATCATGTGCGGGAGCTTCGCCCCGCGCTCGTCCCGGTGCGCCCCGCCGCGGCCGCGGCGCGCAAGGTGATCGACCGGGTGCAGACGGCGGACGGGCCCCAGGAGATCCTGCGGTATCGCGTGGCGCTCGCCGATGCCGTGCGGGAGGCGCGCCGGGTCCGCCCCGCACCGCGGCCGGACGCCGCGGTGGCACCGCTTCCCGCCTGTCGCACCCGGCCGCCGGGCCGTCCCGCGGGGCGGCCGCGCGGCCTGTGGCGCAGGCTGGTCGGCAAGCGCTGAACCACGGCTCGGCGCGCCGTCGTGAGCCTCAGCCGCTCTCCGTGGGCTTCGCCGCCGGAGCCAGCGGGCGGAACAGGCCCTCCTGGACGACGGAGACCAGCAGGTGGCCCGCGCGGTCGTAGATCCGGCCGCGCGCGAGTCCCCGGCCACCGGTCGCGACGGGCGACTCCTGGTCGTAGAGGAACCACTCATCGGTGCGGAAGGGCCGGTGGAACCACATGGCGTGATCCAGCGAGGCCATGTCGAAGCCGCGCCGGCCCCACAGCGGCTCGATCGGCATCCGCACGGCGTCCAGCAGCATCATGTCGCTCGCGTAGGTGAGCGCGCAGGTGTGGACGAGCGGGTCGTCCCCGAGCGGTCCGACCGCGCGCATCCACACCGCGCTGCGCGGTTCCGCTTCCCTCAGCTCCTCATCGGTCCAGCGCAGCCGCTCGACGTACCGGATGTCGAAGGGCTGGCGGCGCTCCATCCGCGCCAGCGGCTCGGGGAGGGCCCCCAAGTGCTCGCGGATCTCATCGGAGAGCTTCGGCAGGCTCTCCGGCTCAGGTACCCCGGGCATCGGCAGCTGCTGTTCGATGCCCGGCTCCGGACGGTGGAAGGAGGCCGTCAAAGTGAAGATCGTCCGACCCTGCTGGACGGCGACGACCCGGCGGGTGGTGAAGGAGCGTCCGTCCCGGACCCGCTCCACCTGGTACACGATGGGCACACCCGGCCGCCCCGGGCGCAGGAAGTACGCGTGCAGCGAGTGCACCGGGCGGTCCGCCTCGGTGGTGCGCCCGGCGGCCACCAGCGCCTGCCCCGCCACCTGCCCGCCGAACACCCTCTGCAGCGACTCGTCGGGGCTCAGCCCACGGAAGATGTCCACCTCGATCCGTTCCAGGTCGAGCAGATCGACCAGACGTTCGGCGGGATTGGTCATCGGCGATGCTCCTTCGCTGAGGTGGTTCGGGGGCCGGTCGGCGGCCGGGCGGCTACAGCTGGCCCACGGCGGTGACCCGGACCACGGCCCGGCCCTCCTCGTCCGAGGCGGCCAGGTCGACCTCGGCCGAGATGCCCCAGTCGTGGTCGCCGTTCGGGTCGTCGAAGGTCTGCCGCACCCGCCACAGCCCGTGCTCGGGCTCCTCCTCGATCTGCAGCAGCTTCGGGCCGCGGGCCTGCGGGCCGGTGCCCAGCTCGTCGTACTCCTCCCAGTAGGCGTCCAGCGCGTCCGCCCAGGCGTCCTCGTCCCAGCCGGACTCGGCGTCCATCCCGCCCAGCTCCGCCACCTTGTCGAGCGCGGCCAGCTCGACCCGGCGGAACATCGCGTTGCGCACCAGCACGCGGAAGGCGCGGGCGTTCGCGGTGACCGGCCGGACCTGGTCGGCACGCTCCTGCGCCTCCTCCGCGGACTCCTCCTCCGGGTTGGCGAGCTGTTCCCACTCGTCCAGGAGACTGGAGTCGACCTGCCGGACCATCTCGCCGAGCCAGGCGATGATGTCCTCGAAGTCGTCCGACTTCAGGTCGTCCGGCACGGTGTGGTCCAGCGCCTTGTAGGCACTGGCCAGGTAGCGCAGCACGATGCCCTCGGTCCGCGCCAGGTCGTAGAGCGAGGTGAACTCGGTGAAGGTCATCGCCCGCTCGTACATGTCGCGGATCACCGACTTGGGCGACAGCGGGTGGTCGCCGACCCAGGGGTGGCTCTTGCGGTAGAGCCCGTAGGCGTGGAAGAGCAGCTCTTCCAGCGGCTTGGGGTAGGAGACGTCCTGGAGCCGCTCCATGCGCTCCTCGTACTCGATCCCGTCCGCCTTCATCGCGGCGACCGCCTCGCCCCGCGCCTTGTTCTGCTGGGCCGCCAGGATCTGCCGCGGGTCGTCCAGCGTCGATTCCACCACCGAGACCATGTCCAGGGCGTAGGACGGGGATTCGGGGTCCAGCAGCTCGAACGCGGCGAGTGCGAAGGTGGACAGCGGCTGGTTGAGCGCGAAGTCCTGCTGCAGGTCCACCGTCAGCCGGACCTGCCGCCCCTCCGCGTCGGGAGCCTCCAGCTGCTCCACGATCCCGCCGTCCAGCAGCGAGCGGTAGATCGCGATCGCCCTGCGGATGTGGCGGAGCTGGTTCTTGCGCGGCTCATGGTTGTCCTCGAGGAGGCGCCGCATCGCCTTGAAGGCGTTGCCCGGGCGCGCGATGACCGACAGCAGCATCGCATGGGTGACCCGGAACCGGGAGGTGAGCGGCTCGGGTTCGGAGGCGATGAGCTTTTCGAAGGTGTTCTGGCCCCAGTTGACGAAGCCCTCCGGTGCCTTCTTGCGGACCACCTTGCGCCGCTTCTTGGGGTCGTCCCCCGCCTTCGCGAGCGCCTTCTCGTTCTCGACGACATGCTCGGGCGCCTGCGCCACCACGAACCCGGCGGTGTCGAACCCGGCGCGCCCGGCCCGGCCCGCGATCTGGTGGAACTCCCGCGCCCGCAGCGTCCGCACCCGCTGGCCGTCGTATTTCGTCAGCGCGGTGAACAGCACGGTCCGGATCGGTACGTTGACGCCCACCCCGAGCGTGTCCGTACCGCAGATGACCTTCAGCAGCCCGGCCTGGGCCAGCTTCTCCACCAGCCGCCGGTACTTCGGCAGCATCCCCGCGTGATGCACTCCGATTCCGTGCCGGACATAACGGGACAGGTTCCGGCCGAACTTGGTGGTGAAGCGGAAATTGCCGATCAGAGAGGCGATCTCGTCCTTCTCCGCCCGCGTGCACATGTTGATGCTCATCAGCGCCTGCGCCCGTTCGACCGCCGCGGCCTGGGTGAAGTGCACGATGTAGACGGGGGCTTGCCGGGTCTCCAGCAGCTCGGTGAGCGTCTCGGTGAGCGGCGTCGTGCGGTATTCGTAGCTCAGCGGCACCGGCCGGGTCGCCGACCGCACGACCGCGGTGGACCGCCCGGTGCGCCGGTTCAGATCCTCCTCGAACCGCGTCACATCGCCGAGCGTCGCCGACATCAGGACGAACTGTGCCTGCGGCAGCTCCAGCAGCGGGATCTGCCACGCCCAGCCCCGGTCCGGCTCCGCATAGAAGTGGAACTCGTCCATCACCACCTGGCCGATATCGGCGTCCCGGCCGTCCCGCAGGGCGATGGACGCCAGCACCTCGGCCGTACAGCAGATGACGGGCGCGTCCGCGTTGACCGACGCGTCCCCGGTGAGCATGCCGACGTTCTCGGTGCCGAGGATCTTGCACAGCTCGAAGAACTTCTCCGAGACCAGGGCCTTGATCGGCGCGGTGTAGAAGGTGACCTCGTCCCGGGCCAGCGCGGCGAAGTGGGCACCCGCGGCCACCAGGCTCTTTCCCGATCCGGTGGGCGTCGACAAGATGACGTTCGCCCCGGAGACCACCTCGATCAGCGCTTCCTCCTGGGCGGGATAGAGCGAGATGCCCCGCTCCTCGACCCAGGTCGAGAACCTCTCGAAGAGAGTGTCGGGGTCGGCTTCGCTCGGCAGCTGATCGATAAGAGTCACGGACCTATACTGCCTGGTTTCCCCGGCGGGGCGGGAACCGGCTGTGCGGACGAAGATCGTCCGTCGCTAGGGTGTGGTGAGCCGATGCAAGCAACTCCCGCACCACAGCGGGCAAGAACAGGGGCGGGGTACGACCATGATGGGACCGGCGCATTCGCTGTCCGGAGCGGCTGCCTGGCTGGGGGTGGGCGCCGCGGCCGCCGCGGCCGGCCACGCGATGCCCTGGCCGGTGCTCGTCGTAGGCGCGCTGATCTGCGCCGGAGCGGCGCTCGCCCCGGACCTCGACCACAAGGCGGCGACCATATCCCGCGCCTTCGGGCCGGTGTCGCGGGTGCTGTGCGAAGTGATCGACAAGCTGTCGTACGCGGTCTACAAGTCGACCCGGAAACCGGGCGACCCCCGCCGCTCGGGCGGTCACCGCACCCTGACCCACACCTGGGTCTGGGCCGTCCTCATCGGCGCCGGGGCCTCGGCGCTCGCCGTGGCCGGTGGCCGCTGGGCGGTCCTCGGCATCCTCTTCGTCCACATGGTGCTGGCCGTCGAGGGGCTGTTGTGGCGCGCGGCGCGGGTCTCCAGCGACATCCTGGTGTGGCTGCTCGGCGCCACCAGCGCCTGGATACTCGCCGAGATCCTGAACAAGCCGGGCAACGGGGCGGACTGGCTGTTCACCGCACCGGGCCAGGAATACCTGTGGCTGGGGCTGCCGATCGTCCTCGGTGCCCTCGTTCACGACATCGGCGACGCCCTCACCGTCTCCGGCTGCCCGATCCTGTGGCCCATACCGATCGGCCGGAAGCGCTGGTATCCGATCGGACCGCCGGAGGCCATGCGCTTCCGGGCCGGGAGCTGGGTCGAGCTGAAGGTGCTGATGCCCGTCTTCATGATGCTCGGCGGACTCGGCGGGCTGGGCGCCCTCGGCATCATCTGAGCCCCGGCCCTGGCCGCGGCACCGCGGCGGCCCCGGTCCGGGCGATGCCGGTACCGGGACCGCCGGGGGGCCGTCGCCCCCGGGCGTCACTGGTGCCAGGAGCGCCACAGCGCCGCGTAGGCGCCGTCGGCCGCCACCAGCTCGTCGTGGCTGCCCAGCTCGCTGATCCGGCCCGCCTCGACCACCGCGATCACATCCGCGTCATGAGCGGTGTGCAGCCGGTGCGCGATGGCGACCACCGTCCGGCCCTTCAGCACGTGGCCCAGCGACCGTTCCAGATGGCGGGCCGCCCGCGGGTCCAGCAGCGAGGTGGCCTCGTCCAGCACCAGGGTGTGCGGATCGGCGAGCACCAGCCGGGCCAGCGCGATCTGCTGCGCCTGCGCCGGGGTCAGCGCCAGTCCGCCCGAGCCGACCTCGGTGTCCAGGCCCTCCTTCAGCGCCCGCGCCCAGCCGTCCGCGTCCACCGCGGCGAGCGCCGCCCACAGCTCGGCATCCCGCGCGGAGGTCCGGGCCAGCAGCAGATTGTCGCGCAGCGAGCCCACGAACACATGGTGCTCCTGGTTGACCAGGGCGACATGGGTGCGCACCTGCTCGGCGGGCATCCGCGCCAGCTCCGCGTCGCCCAGGGTCACCCGGCCGGTCCGCGGGCCGTAGATCCCCGCCAGCAGCCGGCCCAGCGTGGACTTGCCCGCGCCGGACGGGCCCACCAGCGCCAGCCGCGTCCCCGGCGGCACCGTCATGGACACCTCGTGCAGCACATCGCTGCCCTCCCGGTAGCCGAACCGCACATCGTCCGCCCGCACCTCACGGCCGATGGGCGTGACCCCGGCGTCGGCCGGGCCCTGCTCGATCTCCCGCACCCCCACCAGCCGGGCCAGCGACACCTGCGCGACCTGCAGCTCGTCGTACCAGCGCAGGATCAGCCCGATCGGCTCGACCAGCATCTGCGACAGCAGCGCCCCCGTCGTCAGCTCGCCGACCGACATCCAGCCCCGCATCACACAGAAGCCGCCGATCATCAGCACCGAGCCGGTGATCAGCGTGTAGCTCACGTTGATCACGGGGAAGAGCACCGAGCGCAGCCAGAGCGTGTAGCGCTCCCACGCCGTCCACTGTTTGATCCGCAGCTCGGACTGGGCGATCCGCCGCTCGCCCAGCCGGTGGGCCTCGATGGTCCGGCCGGCGTCCACGCTCTCGGTCAGGGACGCGGCCACCGCCGCGTACCCGGCCGCTTCCGAGCGATAGGCGCTCGGCGCCCGCTTGAAGTACCACCGGCAGCCGATCACCAGCACCGGCAGCGCCACCAGCACCGCGAGCCCCAGCGGCGGAGCCGTCACCGTCAGCGCGCCCAGCAGCAGGCCCGTCCAGACCACACCGATGGACAGCTGCGGCACGGCCTCGCGCATCGCGTTCGCCAGCCGGTCGATGTCGGTGGTGATCCGGGACAGCAGATCACCGGTCCCGGCCCGCTCCAGCACGCCCGGCGGCAGCCCCACCGACCGTACGAGGAAGTCCTCGCGCAGATCGGCCAGCATCTGCTCGCCCAGCACCGCACCGCGCAGCCGCACCATCCGCACGAACACGGTCTGCACCACGAGCGCCACCGCGAACAGCGCGACGGTGCGCCCGATATGGAGGTCGTCCTTGCCCTGCGACAGGTCCTCGACCACACCGCCCAGCAGCTGCGGGCCGACCATCGAGGCGATCACGGCCGTGGCGTTCACCGCCATCAGCCCGATGAAGGCCTTCCGATGCCGCCGCAGCAGTTCGCGCACATAGTCCCGCACCGTGGCGGCCCTGCCGACCGGCAGTGTCGTCGCCGACTCCGGCACGGCCGGGTCATGGACGGGTGGTGCCACGCCGATCATGCCGACTCCTCGATCTGTTCCTCGATCCGTTCCAGCTCCGCGAGGCCGTCGCGGCCGTCGCCCCGCTCCCGGTCGTCGTCCGGCTCCCGGGTGACCACCGCGCGATACGCGGGATCGGTGCTCAGCAGCTCGCGGTGGCTCCCCACCCCCGCCGCCACACCGTCGCGCACGAACACCACCCGGTCGGCCTGGTCGAGCAGCAGCGGGCTGGAGGTGAACACGACCGTGGTCCGGTCCGTCCGGAGCCGCTTCAGCCCCTCCCCGATACGTGCCTCGGTGTGCGAGTCCACGGCGGACGTGGGTTCGTCCAGCACCAGCACCTCCGGGTCGGTCACCAGCGAGCGGGCCAGCGCCAGCCGCTGCCGCTGGCCGCCCGACAGCGAGCGGCCGCGTTCGGTGATCCGGGCGCCCATCGGGTCCCCGTCGCCGGAGTCGGCCACCGAGGCCTGCTCCAGCGCCGCCAGCACATCACCGCACTGCGCCGCCTCCAGGGCCTCCCGCGCCGCGACCGCGCCCGACCGCGGCACATCCAGCAGTTCGGTGAGCGTGCCCGACAGCAGCACCGGGTCCTTGTCCTGGACGAGTACCGCGGCGCGCGCGGTGGCCAGCGGCACCTCGTCCAGCGCGACCCCGCCCAGCAGCGCCGAGGGCGCACCGCGACCGTCGCCGGACTCGGCACCGTCCCCGGACTGCGCACCGCCCTCAACGGGGTGGCCGCCGAGCCGGTCCGCCATCCGTCCCGCCGCGTCCGGATCGCCGCACACCACCGCGGTCAGCTGCCCGCTCGGGGCCAGCATCCCGGTGGCCGGGTCGTACAGATCACCGGTCGGCGGCTGTCCGCCGGACCCGGAACCGGGCCCCGCCGCCCGCGCGTCCTCGACCTCGGCCGACGGGCGCCGCAGCGCCAGCACCCGGGCCGCGCGCCGCGCCGAGGGGCGGGAGAAGGAGTACGCCATCGCGATCTCCTCGAAGTGCCGCAACGGAAACAGCAGAAACGTCACGGCGCTGTAGACGGTGACCAGCTCGCCCACCGTGATCCGCCCGCTCCCGGCCAGCACCGCCCCGTACCAGACCACCCCGATCAGCAGCATCCCCGGCAGCGCGACCTGCACCGCCGCGATCAGCGACCACATCCGGGCGCTGCGCACCGCCGCGGCCCGCACCTCCTGGGAGACCGTCCGGTAGCGGCTCAGGAACAGGTCCTCGCCGCCGATACCGCGCAGCACGCGCAGCCCGGCCACGGTGTCCGACGCCAGCTCGGTCGCGCGGCCCGCCTTCTCCCGCTGCTCATCGGCCCGGCGCGCGGCGCGCGGCAGCAGCGGCAGCACCGAGAGCGCCAGCGCGGGCACGCCGAGTGCCACCACCGCGCCGAGCGCGGGCTGGTAGATCACCAGCGCCACGCAGACCCCGACGGTCGTGAGGGCGGCCGCGGTGAAGCGGGACAGGGCCTCCACGAACCACCCGATCTTCTCGACGTCGCCGGTGGACACGGCGACGACCTCGCCCGCCGCCACCCGCCGGGTCAGCGCCGAACCCAGCTCGACCGTCTTGCGGGCCAGCAGCTGCTGGACCCGGGCCGCCGCCGTGATCCAGTTGGTGACCGCCGCCCGGTGCAGCATGGCGTCACCGAGCGCGGTGAGCACGGTGAGCCCCACCATCAGCGCCCCGGCCAGGGCGAGCCGTGAACCGGAGCGGTCGACGACCGCTTGCACGCCGTAGCCGATCGCCAGGGGGAAGGACACCAGGGCCGCCATGTGCAGCAGACCCCACAGGGCGGCCCTGATCTGCCCGCCCAGCTGGTTCCGGCCCAGCCAGACGAGGAACCGGGTACCTGACCGTACGTCGGGCAAGCCGGGGTCGGGATACGGAAGATCGCGAATGCGCATGGCGTTCCTGGGTGAGTTGCGGCGGCCGGAAAGGCAAAGAGACGTGAAAGGTTGGCTCTTCACGGCTGCGCATTTCAACTGGTTTTCCCGCCGAGGTCCGGAAACGCGCCAATCCCGCGCGCGCCGGGTCCGCGCCGGAGTGGGACGATGGGGCACATGCGAATTTCCGGCGTGATGTCCATGCGTACGGCGGTCGTGACCGCCGCTGCCCTTGCCCTGCTCACCGCCTGCGGCGGAGGCGGGGACAGCGGGGGCGACAAGGGCGGTGGCCAGGGAAAGCAGGCGATGCGCGGTAAGACCCAGGCGTCGGATCCCACCCGCATCCCGGAGGTGGGCAACGCCCTCCAGGCCAAAATCCCGGGAAATTCACGGCAGGTCGTCGCGGTCTACGGCAAGGGAGTGAACTCCGCCGACGCGACCGTGGTGCTGTACACCAAGGACGGCAAGGACTGGAAGCGCACCCGTAGTTGGGCCGGGCACAACGGCAAGCGCGGCTGGACGACGGGTCATCACGAGGGCGACAAGCGCAGTCCGGTCGGTGTCTACACGCTCAGTGACGCGGGCGGAGTGCTCCCGGACCCCGGCGCCCGCTTGCCGTACACCGAAACGGCCGCCTTCGCCGCTCCCCACTCCTGGCCCAAGTCGCACTGGACGGACTTCGACTACGTCATCGCCATCGACTACAACCGGGTCAAGGGCACCTCGCCCCTCGACCCGTCCCGGCCCGAGGGGCAGCGCAAGGGCGGGAGCATCTGGCTGCACATGGACCACGGCAGCGGTACGTCGGCCTGTGTGAGCCTGCCCAAGTCCGGTATGGAGTTTCTGCTGAGGAACCTCGACCCCAAGCGGCACCCGGTGGTGGTGATGGGGGACAAGGCGCACCTGGCGGCCTGAGCCCCGGCGAGGCACGGACGTAACACAACGACATCAGGGTTTTCGCGGCTGTTACACGGAACTCATCGGCGGAAACGTGCGCTCGGCACAGTGGCGCTGCGCGGAAATGGTTTTCCGCATCTCAGAAGTCTCTGGATGTCCCTGGACATCCCTGCCGAGGAGTTTCCGTGCCGCACCCCTCACCATCCGTCGTCCGGCGCGCAAGCCGAGTGCTGCGCACCTCGTTGTTCGCGCAGGTCGCCTGTGCGCTCGTCCTCGGAGTCGCGGTCGGGAAGCTGTGGCCGGACGTGGGCACGGCCGTTCAGCCGCTCGGCGACGGCTTCGTGCGCCTGATCAAGGCGGTCATCGCGCCGCTCGTCTTCTGCGTGGTCGTCGCGGGCATCGCGAAGGCCGGTGATCTGAAGGCGTTCGGGCGGATCGGGCTGAAGGCGCTGATCTGGTTCGAGGTGGCCACCACGGCGGCGCTGATCCTCGGTCTGCTCGCCGCTAATCTGGTCGGGCCCGGCACCGGCATGCACGTCGACCCCGCCTCCCTGAACGGCTCGGCCGTGGACGACCAGACCGGCGGCGGTCATCTGCCGTCGGCGTCCCAGTTCGCGCTGGACGCGCTGCCGGACAGCGCCGTCGGCGCCTTCGCCGAGAACTCCCTGCTCCAAGTCCTGGTGCTGGCCTGCCTGGTGGGTGCGGCCGTGCTGCACCTCGGCAAGACCAAGGTGCCCGCGATCCTCCCGGCCATCGACCAGGCGCAGCAGGTCGTCTTCGCCGTCGTCGGGTTCCTCATGAGGCTCGCGCCGCTCGCGGTCTTCGGCGCCATGGCCCATCTGGTCGGGCAGTACGGACTGGGCGCCCTGTCGACGTACGGCAAGCTGATCGCGCTGTGCTACGGCGTCGCGCTGCTCTTCCTCGCCCTGCTCGCCGTGGCCCTCAAGCTGGTCACCGGGCTGAGCCTTTGGAAGTTCGTCAGGTACACCCGCGAGGAGATGCTGCTCGCGCTCGGCACCGCTTCCAGTGAGAGCGTGCTGCCGCGCATGATGCAGAAGCTGCGCGCGGCCGGATGCCGCGAGGACGCGGTCGGGCTGGTGCTGCCCACCGGCTACTCCTTCAACCTGGACGGCGCGTCGATCTACCTGTCCATCGGCACGCTGTTCATCGCCCAGGCGGTCGGCGTCGATCTGAGCCTCGGCCAGCAGATCACCGTCGTCCTGGTGCTGATGCTCACCAGCAAGGGCATGGCGGGTGTGCCCGGCTCGGCCTTCCTCGCCCTGTCGGCGACGGCCTCGGCCCTCGGAGTCATCCCGGCCGCCGCAGTCGCGCTGCTGCTCGGGGTGGACCGGATCATGGACTCGATGCGGGTGGCCACCAATCTGCTCGGCAACTGCGTGGCGGTCTTCGCCGTCGCACGGTGGGAGGGCGCGCTGGACACCGAACAGGCCAAGCGGGTCCTCGCGGGTGACGAGGCCGGTGGCGAGCCCGACGGGAAGACCGATGACGAGGCCGGGGCGAAGGACGCCGTCCCGGCCCCGGACCCCGCCGTCCCGGCCGAGCCCGCCACCAGCCCGGCCCCCCGGGGCTGACCACTCCCGCCCCTCCGCGTCAGCAGCGGCTGCCGGGGGGGCCGGAGAGGGTGTCGAGCAGGCCGCCCAGGGCGTCACGCTCCTGATCGTTCAGCGGGGCCAGGACGTCCTCGGCGGCCGCCCGGCGCGCGTCGCGCAGGGCGCGCAGCGTCGACTGGCCGGCCTCGGTCAGCTCGATCCGCACCACCCGGCGGTTGGAGGGATCCGGCGCGCGGCGCACCGAGCCGTGCGCCTCCAGTGCGTCCACCAGTGAGGTCACCGCGCGCGGAACCACCTCCAGGCGCTCCGCGAGGTCCGCCATCCGCGGCGGCCCGTCGTGGTGTGCCACCGTGCGCAGCAGCCGGGCCTGGGCCGGGGTGATGCCCAGCGGTTCCATATGGCGCTTCTGGGCACGCTGCAGTCGGCGGGTCAGGCGCAGCAGTTGCTCCGCGAGGCCGGATGTCTCGGAGATGGGCATGATCGCAGTCTATCGGACCTTGTTCATTGTGAGTATAGGTAACAGTGAGCTATCCTCGGAAAGTCCGTGGCGTCTGCCATCAGAAGGAGCCCATGCACCACGACATACCGCCATCGACCCCCTCCAGCCCCGAACCGGAGCGGCCCGCGCAAGTGCGGCGCATCCTCCGGCTCTTCCGCCCCTACCGCGGCCGGCTCGCCCTGGTCGGCCTGCTGGTCGGCGCCTCCGCGCTGGTCTCGGTCGCCTCGCCGTTCCTGCTCCGTGAGATCCTCGACGACGCCATCCCCGGGCGGCGCACCGGTCTGCTGACCCTGCTCGCCCTCGGCATGATCGCCGCCGCCGTCGTCAACAGCGTCTTCGGCGTCCTGCAGACCCTCATCTCCACCACCGTCGGCCAGCGCGTCATGCACGACCTGCGCGCCGCCGTCTACGACCGGCTGCAGCGCATGCCGCTCGCCTTCTTCACCCGCACCCGCACCGGCGAGGTGCAGTCCCGGATCGCCAATGACATCGGCGGCATGCAGGCCACCGTCACCTCCACCGCCACCTCGCTGGTCTCCAACCTCACCAGCGTCGTGGCCACGGTCGTCGCCATGCTCGCCCTCGACTGGCGGCTGACCGTCGTCTCGCTGCTCCTGCTGCCGCTGTTCGTCTGGATCAGCCGCCGGGTCGGCAACGAGCGCAAAAAGATCACCTCGAAGCGCCAGAAGCAGATGGCGGCCATGTCCGCGATGGTCACCGAGTCCCTGTCGGTGAGCGGCATCCTGCTCGGCCGCACCATGGGCCGCTCCGACTCGCTGACCCAGGAGTTCACCCGGGAGTCCGAGCGCCTGGTCGGCCTGGAGGTGCGGGCCAGCATGGCCGGCCGCTGGCGGATGTCCACCATCGGCGTCGTGATGGCCGCCATGCCCGCCGTCATCTACTGGGCTGCCGGAATCGCCCTCCAGGCAGGGGGCCCGGCCGTCTCCATCGGCACCCTGGTCGCCTTCGTCTCGCTGCAGCAGGGGCTGTTCCGGCCCACCGTCAGCCTGCTGTCCACCGGGGTGGACATGCAGACCTCCCTCGCGCTCTTCGCCCGCATCTTCGAGTATCTCGACCTGCCGATCGACATCACCGAGCCCGCCCGGCCGGTGCGGCTGGAGACGGTGCGCGGTGAGGTCCGTTTCGACGGCGTCGACTTCGACTACGACGCCCAGGACCCGGCCTCGCCGCGAGGTACCCTGCGCGCCATCGACCTGACCGTCCCGGCGGGCGGCAGTCTGGCCGTCGTCGGCTCGACCGGCTCCGGCAAGACGACCCTCAGCTATCTGGTGCCCCGGCTGTACGACGTGACCGGCGGCCGGGTGCTGATCGACGGGGTCGACGTGCGGGACCTCGACTTCGACAGTCTCGCCCGCGCGGTCGGCGTCGTTTCCCAGGAGACGTATCTCTTCCACGCCTCGATCGCCGACAACCTGCGGTTCGCCAAGCCCGACGCGACCCACGCGGAGATCGTCGCGGCGGCCGAGGCCGCCCAGATCCACGACCACATCGCCGCCCTCCCCGACGGCTACGACACCCTGGTGGGGGAGCGGGGGTACCGCTTCTCCGGCGGTGAGAAGCAGCGGCTGGCCATAGCGCGGACGATCCTGCGCGACCCGCCCGTCCTCATCCTCGACGAGGCCACCAGCGCCCTGGACACCCGCACCGAGCAGGCCGTGCAGAAGGCCATCGACGGCCTCGCGGTCGGCCGCACCACCATCACCATCGCCCATCGGCTCTCCACCGTGCGCGACGCCGACCGGATCGTCGTCCTCGACGGTGGCCGCATCGCCGAGCAGGGCACCCATGAGGAACTGCTCGCCCAGGAAGGGCGCTACGCCGCCCTGGTACGGCGCGACGCCCAGCTGTCACCCGTCGCCCCCGCCGTATAGCCCCGGGCGCGTGAGCCCGCACCGGGGCGTCAGGAGAACTCGGCCCGCACCGCCTCCGTGTGCTCGCCCAGCGCGGGCACCGGCCGCAGCGCCGCCTGACGCCCCGCCACCTCGACCGGCGGCAGCAGACCGCGCAGCGGCCCGACGGGCGAGCCGAACTCACCCCAGCGCTCCCGGGCGGCCAGCTGCGGATGATCGGCCAGCCCCGCGACATCCCGCAGCCGGGCGTTGGCGATGCCCGCCGCGTCCAGCAGGGCCACCAGACCGTCGGCGGTATGGCCCGCGAAGGACCGCTCCAGCTCGGCCGTCAGCTCCTCGTCGTGCGTGCGGCGCAGCGGATTGTCGGCGAAGCGGGCGTCGCGGACCAGCTCCGGGCGGCCCACGACGCGTTCGCACAGGGCGATCCACTCGCGGTCGTTCTGCACGCTCAGAAACACCTGGGCGCCGTCCCCGCAGGCGTAGGCCCCGTACGGGGAGATCGACGGATGGCGGGCCCCGCTGCGCACCACCCCGCTCCCGCCGTAGGCCTGCGCGAAGTACGGATGCCCCATCCACTCGCCCAGCGCGTCGAGGAGGCTGACGCTCAGGTCCGTCCCCGCGCCGGTGCGCTCCCGCTCGTACAGCGCGGTCAGGATGCC
Source organism: Streptomyces sp. NPDC019937 (assembly GCF_040631655.1). Taxonomy (NCBI): domain Bacteria; kingdom Bacillati; phylum Actinomycetota; class Actinomycetes; order Kitasatosporales; family Streptomycetaceae; genus Streptomyces; species Streptomyces sp. NPDC019937. The sequence goes on along the minus strand of NZ_JBEYAL010000016.1, from coordinate 162,701 downwards.
GGTGTACGCGTACATCCCGCCCGCGATATCGGCGATCGAGATGCCGGGGCGGGCGGGCTCCTCGGGGCTGCCGGTGATCGACAGCAACCCCGCCTCGCACTGGACGAGCAGGTCGTACGCCTTCTTGTCCCGGTACGGCCCGCGGTCGCCGTATCCGGTGATCGCGCAGTTGATCAGGCGCGGATGCCCGGCCCGCAGCGTGTCCGCCGAGAGCCCGAGCCGGTCCACCGCCCCGGGCGCGAGGTTGTGCACGAACACGTCGGCGCGGGCCAGGAGGGTGTCGAGCAGGGCCCGGTCCGCGTCGTCCTTCACATCGAGGACGACGCTCTCCTTGCCGCGGTTGATCCAGACGAAGTACGCCGACATGCCCTTGACCTCACGGTCGTACTCCCGGGCGAAGTCGCCCCGCCCCGGCCGCTCCACCTTGATGACCCGCGCGCCGAGGTCGGCGAGCTGGCGGGTGGCGAACGGGGCGGCGACGGCCTGTTCGAGGGCGACGACGGTGATGCCGTCGAGGGGCTGTGCGGGCATGGGCGACTCCTTCGGTCCGGATAGCCCCTGTCTTCCCCCCGGCGAGCGGCCGCCGAACGCCGCTCACCGCGCCGGGTTCAGCCGGACGGCTTCCGGTTCAGCCGAGCAGCTTCCGCAGGTAGGCGATCTGCTCGGCCTGCTGGTGGGTGCCCCCGCCCTCATGACCGTTGAAGGACCACACCCTCAGGTCCTTCTCGCCCGCGTAGTGGTGGTACGCGGCGAAGCCGCACGAGGTCGGCGTGATCTCGTCGCGCAGGGCGGTCGAGAAGAGCGCGGGCGCGGTGGCCCGGGCCGCGAAGTTGAGACCGTCGAAGTGGTCGAGGGTGGCGAAGACCCGCTCGGTGAGATCGCGCTGACCGGCGCAGAAGCGGGCCAGTTCGCCGTACGGATCGGCGTCGGTGATCTCGACGGCCCGCCGGATGTGCGTCATGAACGGCACGTCCACCAGCGCCGCGGTCAGGTCCGGCACCAGTCCGGCCGCCGCCAGGGCCATGCCACCGCCCTGGCTGCCGCCGCTCACGACGATCCGCCCCGGGTCGACCAGCGGATGCGTGCGGGCGGCCTCCACCGCGCGCACGGCGTCGGTGTACAGCCGCCGGTAGTAGTAGTCGTCCGGGGAGAGGATGCCCTGGGTCATCTTGCCCGGCGCCTCGGGGCCCGTGCCGCCGGCCGGATCGGGGGTGGCGCCGGGGGAGTGCTGGGCCCAGCCCTGCCCCCGGGTGTCCATGACGAAGACCGCGTAGCCCACCGATGGCCACAGCAGCCAGTTGTGCGGCAGACCCCGGCCGCCGTTGTAGCCGATGTACTGCACCACGCACGGCAGCGGGCCCGCGGCCTCGCGCGGGGCCAGCAGCCAGCCGCGTATCCGGTGCCCGCCGAAACCGGAGAACTCGACGTCGTAGGTGTGCAGCCGGGCCAGGCCCGCGTCGGTCCCGGTGAAGACCGCGTCCAGCTCCGTGGCGCGGGACTCGGCGAGGGTGCGCTTCCAGAACGCGTCGAAGCCATCCGGCTCGGGCAGCGGGGGCCGGTACGTGCGCAGCTGGTCCAGGGGCATATCGACGAACACGGGGCGAAGACCTCCGGAGAATCGGTACGGCGATGGCCGGGGACAACGGGGGAGGAGCGGGCTCGGACGTCAAGGATCGTTCGGACATCCGATCAGCGTTCGACTTCTCGGTCAAGAGGGAATACGCGCCGGGGGAGCGGTACTGGAACGGACGATCAGCCGGGTGGACAGCTCGGTCCGCATCCCCTCCGGGACCTCACCCGCCCTCAGCCGCAGCAGGGTGCGCAGCGCCGTCGCCGCCATCTCCGACAGCGGCTGACGGACCGTGGTGAGCGCCGGTGTCGTCCAGCGGGCCTGCGGCAGGTCGTCGAAGCCCACCACGCTGACGTCCTCCGGCACCCGCAACCCCCGCTCCCGCAGCGCCCGGTACGCGCCGAGCGCCATCGGGTCGGAGCACACGAACACCGCCGTCGGAGGTTCGGGCAGCTCCAGCAGCTCCATCATCCGCTGGTACGCGCCGGCCTCCCGGAAGTCGCCGTAGCGCACGTACGCGAGCGGCACCCGCAGCCCGGCCGCGGCCATCGCCGAGCGGAACCCGGCCACCCGCGCACCGCTGCACACCTTCCGCCGGTACCCGCCGATCACCGCGATCCGCCGGTGCCCCAGCGCGAGCAGATGCTCGGTCGCGCTCACCCCGCCCTGCCAGTCGGCGGCGCCCACGGACGGCACGCCCGGCGGCGGCACCGGCCCGGGGTCGATCAGCACGAACGGAACCCGGTGCTCATCGAGCCAGGCGTACTGGGCGGGCGTCAGCTCGGCGAGATGGAACAGCACCCCGGAGCTGCCCCGGTCGCACAGCTTGTCCAGCCAGCCCCGCTCGGGCCGCCCGTCGCGGGTGCGCGGCAGCCCCGCCGACACCACCACCTCCAGCCCCGCGTCGTGCGCAGCCGCCTCCACCCCGTGCAGCACCGCTCCCGACCACGCGCCGTCCAGCGAATGCACCACCAGATCGACCAGGGCGGGCGGCCGGGGCGCCTCCAGGCGCGGTTTGCGGACGTACCCCAGACGGTCCAGGGCCTCGCTGACCCGGCGACGCGTGTCGGGCGCCACATCCTCGCGGCCGTTGACCACCTTCGAAGCGGTCGGCACCGAAACCCCTGCCTCGCGGGCGACGACCGCCAGCGTCGGACCCGTCGACCCCGGGGAACGCGCCATCGAGATACCCCTTCCCGAACCCGCCCAAGCGCGACACCGACCGGGCAGAAACCGGTTACTACAGTAAGGCCGCCTCAACTACGACGGGAAGACCCGGGAATTGAGGCGGCGCACCCGCCGACCCTTCAGCCGGTCACGGTCACAGGCCGTAGCGGTTCTTCAGATGGCGCCAGAAGTCCCGGTACATCCACTTGTCGAATTCGGTGATGTGGTCGGCGGTTCCCGCCTGCATGAGGAAACCACCCACCCCGGTCGGGGTCCAGTCGTAGAAGTCGTCCAGGCCGTAGGTGTGCCCGATCTCGTGCAGCAGGATGTGGATGTTGTCCTGGTTCAGCGCGCCCAGCATGTACTCACTGCCGATGCGCTGCCCCCAGTCACCGCCCGCGCCGCCGCCGAAGCCCTTGGTCAGCCACAGCGACTGGTCGTAGTGGCGCGCCGCGCCACCGGGGCACTTGGCGTAGTTGCCGTCCTGGTGGAAGAAGCGGCCGCAGTCCGGGGAGCACTGCGGGGCGCCGCCGCCGTCCAGACCGGTGTAGATGTCGACCGAGTTGTCGTTCCATTGCAGCGTGGAGCGGTTCTTGACCGCCCAGCCGACGACCTTGACCGGAACCTCCTTGTACGGGAACTTCTCGAATCCCGCGACCGAGTCGATCCACCTCTTCGACTGACGCCCCAGCGCCGCATGGATCTGGTCGCGCATCTGCGCCGTGACCGGCTGGTCGGAATCCCAGCGGACGCAGTAGTTCAGGCTGCCCTTGTTGGCCATCACCTGATCCCAGCCGTAGTTCTTGAAGCCGTACAGGTCGGGATAGGTGGATTCGACGTGCCTCCAGACCTCGTTCAGCGGCTGGACGAGATTGCTCGGCGGATTCCAGGTGTCCGACGCGCCCGTCCCGGCGGCGTCGGCGGGTGCGGTGAATCCGATGAGGGACAGCGCCCCGGCCGCCGCGGCGGTCAGGAGCGCGCGTAATCCGCGGAATCTTCGTACGGGCATGGCGGCTCTCTTCCGTGTGGGGAAACGGGAGCGGGCGGCGCACCCCCCGGGGAGTGGCCGTACGGGGACGCCGCCCGCACCCTCCAGTGGGCTCCGCGCCCCGGAAGGTTGCCGCCCCCTGCCGAATGCGCGCCGTCTGACAAACCGCCGTGCGCTCAGCGGCCGCTGCGGGCGTCCCGCGAGCCGTCGTCCGGGACCACCCGGGCCGCGGCCGGGTCCAGCACCCGGGTGAGGAACGCCCGGGTCCGCGGATGCCGTGGCGCGACCACCACCTGCTCCGGACCCCCCTCCTCCACGATCACCCCGTCGTCCATGAACACCACCCGGTCGGCGACCTCCCGCGCGAAGCTCATCTCATGCGTGACGACCAGCATCGTCATCCCCTCGTCGGCCAGCGCCCGCATCACGGCGAGCACATCCCCCACCAGCTCGGGGTCGAGGGCCGAGGTCGGCTCGTCGAACAGCATCAGTTCCGGATCCATCGCCAGCGCCCGCGCGATCGCCACCCGCTGCTGCTGCCCGCCCGACAGCTGCGCCGGATAGGCCGTCTCCTTGCCGGTCAGGCCCACCCGGCGCAGCGTGTCCCGGCCGATTCGCACCGCCTCGGCCTTGTCGCGGCGCAGCACCCGCCGCTGCGCGACGGTAAGGTTCTCCAGCGCGGTCAGATGGGGGAAGAGGTTGAACGCCTGGAAGACCATGCCGATCCGCCGCCGCACCCGGTCGATGTCCACGTCCGGGTCGGTGACCTCGGCCCCGCCCACGGTCACCGAGCCCGCCGTCGGCTCCTCCAGCAGGTTCACACAGCGCAACAGGGTCGACTTGCCGGAGCCGGACGGCCCGATGACGCAGACCACCTCGCCCCGCTCCACGTCGAGGTCGATGCCCTTCAGCACCTCCAGCCCGCCGAAGGACTTGCGCAGCCCCCGGATCCGGATCACGGGTCCTCACCTCGCCTTCGCGGTACGGGCCTCCAGCCACCGGACCAGCTGGCCCAGCGGAACGGTGATGAGCAGGTAGCACAGCCCGGCGACCAGGATCGGGGTGAGACTGCGGTGCTGATTGAGCGCGTCCCGGCCGAACTTGGACAGCTCGTACTGATCCAGGGAGAGCCCGAGCAGATAGACCAGGGAGGAGTCCTTGGTCAGCAGGATCAGTTCGTTGGTCAGCGGCGGCAGCACGATCCGGAACGCCTGCGGAATGATGATCGAGACCATGGCCCGGCCGTGGGACATGCCGAGCGAACGCGCCGCCTCCATCTGCCCCTTGGGTACGGCCCGGATACCCGCGCGGATCGTCTCCGCCATGTACGCGGCCCCGACCAGACCGAGCGCCAGCATGACGGTGACATAGCGGTCCAGCGCCACCTGGAAGGCGAGCGGCACCCCGAAGCCGAGCGCGATGAACACCAGCAGCGCCGGGACGCCGCGGAAGAACTCGATGTACGCCACCGACAGCCACCGGTACGGCGGCACCCGCGACAGCCGCATCAGCGCGAGCACCAGTCCGGCCACGAGCCCGAAACCGAAGCCGAGCAGGGTGTAGAGGACGGTGTTGACCAGGGCGGTGGTGATGATGTCGGGGAACAGGGACCGGGCGACGCCCGCGTCGAAGAACGCGCGGCGCAGTTCGCCCCAGTCCGCGGCCAGGACGACGGTGAGGGTTACGGCGGCGAGCACCGCGTACTGCACCGCCCGTATCGCCCGCGTCCGCTGCCGACGGGTCATGGTCACAGCTCACTTCCTGGGCGCGGTGCCGAACCACTTCCGGTAGATCGCGTCGTAGCGGCCGTCCCCCCTCGCGGCCTCGAGCACCTGGTTGATCTTCTTGCGCAGGGCGTCGTTGCCGGTGCGTACGGCGATGCCGTACTTCTCGCCGGTGCTGAACTCGGCCGTCACCTCGGTGTCAGGGTTGTCCTTGACGAAGTCGTACAGCACCCCGTTGTCGTTGATGCCCGCCGCGACCTGCCCGGTCTTGACCGCGGAGACCAGCAGCCCGAGGTCCTCGAACTGGACCAGGGTGGCGCCCACGGCCCGCTTCTGGGCGTAGGCCTCCCCGGTGGTGCCCTGCTGGACCGCCAGCCGCTTGCCCTTGAGGTCGCCGAGCTTCCGGTAGGGCTCGCCCTTCCGGGTGAGCAGCGCCTGGGTGGCGTCGAAGTAGGGGCGGGAGAAGTCCAGGTTCTTCTCGCGGACGGCGTTGATCGTCATCCCGGCCGCGGCAACATCGCAGGTGCGGGTGTTCAGGTCCTCACCGGACTGGATGCCCTCGAAGGGCGTGTCCACGATCTCCTGCTTCACCTTCAGCTCGGAGGCGACGAGATCGACGAGATCCACGTCGAAGCCGACGATCTTCTTGCCCTGCCGGGACTGGAAGGGCGGATAGGGAAGATGGGTGCAGGTGGTCAGCTTGCCGGACGTCACCAGGCTGATGCCCGGGCCGCCGGAGTCCGACGATTGTGTGCTGGTACAGCCGATGAGCAGGGCGGCAGCGGCGGCAATGGCTATGACGGGCGGCGCGGAGCGAGCGGACACGGCACCTCCGGGACATGGTCGGCGAACGACCCCATGGGACACGTGATCAGGACGTCGGCCCGCATCCTGCCACTCTCCGTGCCGTCATGACCCCGCCGTGTGCGTTGCGAGCGCATAACGGCGGGGGAGCCCGCCCCGGTCGGGAAGCGAGTGCCGCGTCAGTCAAGGTGTGCCCGGTGGCGAGGCGTCCTGGTGCGGTCGGATGCAAGGCGCCGGATCGGCCTCGCGGGGGCACCTCCCGGACGGAGTTTGGGGGCGGGCCTACTCGGTCGATTCGGCAACGCCGCAGATGGCCGTGGCAGGGCGGCGAGCGGGGTGAACCTTGGCTGACGCGGCACTACCGTCGGCGCCGGCGGCGCCTGCGGCGCTTGCTGAAGAACCAGCCGGCCGGCGGCTCGTCCGCCCGCCAGGGCTGGGGCTCGGGAGCCCCGCGCCGCCGCCAGCGCGCGGTCAGCATGCGCGTGCGCGCGGCGGGCTCGGTGACCTCGGCGCCGCGGACGAAGTCCTCGTCGAGAACGACGTCGTCCCAGTCGTCCCGGTCCCGGTCGTCCGCCTCGTCCCCCCGGTCTGTGGAGCCGGTGCTCAAGGGGCACCTCCCGTCCGCCGGTGTGCCGCTCGGGCACGAAAGCGTGTTCCTGGAGCGAGGAACGTGCGGGACGCCCGCCGAGTTCCGGTGGGTGCTACGCGGGGATCCAGACGCGCATCGCCCCGGGCTCCCGGTTCGCCCAGGCGTAATAGGGGATCGCGGTGACGCGCACCGGGTCGTCCACTCCACCGCTGCCGCCCCCGGCGTCCGGGTACGGCCACCAGTCGCCGGGCGGGGCCGCCCGGCGCAGCGCCCGGGCCATGATCACGGTCACTCCGCCCAGCAGTCGCGGCCGGTGCTCGGGGACCAGCTCGGTGTCCGTGTCGAGCGTGATGCCGTCCAGCCGCAGCCCGGCGGGCTGATCCGGCTGCTCCAGGCAGTACACCAGCGGTCCGTGCTCGATCGCGGCGCAGCCGCGCACCGCGTCCATCCGCGGGTCGGGGCGGGTCAGCCGGGGCGTCAGCGGCAGCGTCAGGACCACGGTCTCGCCCGGCCGCCAGCGGCGCCGCAGCCGCAGCCAGCCCCGCTCCGCGCGCTCCGTCACCGTCTCGCCGCCGATCGTCGCCTCGTACCGGTCGGCCCAGTGCGGGATGCGCAGCGACAGCGTCCAGTCGGCTTGCGTGGGAGCCTCGTCCACGACCACCGCGATCCGGCCTTCCCACGGGTAGCCGGTGCCCACCCGCACCGTTCCGCCGCCCGCCGTGTACACCCCCGACGCGTACTGGTGCAGCTGCAGGCCCCCGGCGTCGCCGCTCGCCATGTAGTGCGGCAGCGAGGCCAGCAGCCGCATCACGTTGGGCGGGCAGCAGGCGCAGCGGAACCATGGTGTCCGCCGCGCCTCCTGGTCGCTGTGCGACTCCGTACGGCCGTCCCGGACCTGGAGCGGATTGACATACAGCCAGCGCTCGCCGTCCAGGGACACGCCGGAGGCGAAGCCGTTGAACAGGGTCCGCTCGATCAGATCGCTGTAGCGGGCGTCCCCCGTGAGCAGCGCCATCCGCCAGCTGAACTGGATCGAGGCGATGGCGGCGCAGGTCTCCGCGTACGCCCGGTCCGGCGGGAGTTCGTACCGGTCGCCGAAGGACTCCAGGTCGTGCCGCGAGCCCACCCCGCCCGTCAGATGGGTCTTGGTGGCGGCCATGTCCTCCCACAGCCGCACCAGTGCCTCCCGCAGTTCCCGGTCGCCGGTCTCGGCCGCCAGGTCGGCGGCCCCGGCCAGCAGATACAGCTGGCGGACCGCGTGTCCGGCGACCGCCGTCGCGTCGCGCACCGGGATGTGGTCCTGCCAGTAGGGCGCCCCGGGGCGCGGCCCCGTCGCCCCGCCGTCGCCCAGGGTTCCCGCACCGCGCCGGTCCACGAAATACCCGGCCAGATCGAGATAGCGCCGCTCGCCGGTCTCCCGGTACAGCTCGACCAGCGCCGTCTCGATCTCCGGATGCCCGCACACCGCGTCCACGGCCTTGCCCGGGCCGAAGACCGCGTCGATGTGATCGGCGCACCGCACGGCCACATCGAGCAGCCCGTCCTGGCCGGTGGCCCGCCGGTGCGCGACGGCGGCCTGGAGAAGATGGCCCGCGCAGTACAGCTCGTGCCCCCAGTGCAGCTCGGCCCACCGCCGGGTGCCCGGTCGGGCCTGGTAGTACGTCTGCAGATAGCCGTCCGTGCCCTGAGCGTCCGACACCAGGGCCGCCAGCCGCGCCACCTGCCCGGCCAGTTCGCCGGCGGCCGGCCCGCCGGGCTCGTCGGCGAGCTGCCAGGACGCGGCCTCCAGCCACTTGTGCACATCGGAGTCCTGGAACGGGAAGTCCCCCGTGAATCCTTCCTCCGCCGTCCCCGCGGCGGCCCGCAGATTGGCCAGGTTGCCCGCCTCCTCCAGTCTCGCCGGCCCCTGCGGAACACTGACCTCGGCGTTGATCCGCCGCTTCGCGGCCCAGAACCCTCCGGTGATCCGGGCCGTGGCGGGCGGCCGGAGAGCGGTGTGCGCGTCGTGCGTGAGCCGGATCGGTCCTGTGGACATCTGCCTACCCCTTACCCCGTACGTTCCGTGGCGGCCATGCCTTCCACGACGTGGCGAGCCGCACGCGCCCTGTGGCCCATTCCACTGCACTTCGGCGCCGGAGTCAGGAGGGGAGACACGGGTTCCGTGCGAGGAGGCGACGGAACGTCAGGCGGCGGACGACTCCGCCCCGTCCACCACATGCGCCACACCGCACGTGACGTTGTCGGGGCCGCCCGCGCGGTTGGCGAGGGCGATGAGTTCGAGCGCGGCCTCTCCCGGATCGGCCACCGAGCCCAGCACACGCCGGATCTCCTCCGCGGCCACCACCCCGCTGAGCCCGTCCGAGCACAGCAGATACCGGTCGCCCGCCAGGGCGTCCCGCAGCGCCAGATCGGGCTCGAACGCCGACCCGCCGCCCACGGCGCGCAGCAGCAGCGCCCGCTGGGGGTGGGAGGCGGCCTCCGCCATGGTGATGCGCCCCTCGTCGATCAGTGACTGCACCACGGTGTGGTCGTGGGTGATCTGGAACAGCTCGCCGTCGCGCAGCAGATACGCCCGCGAATCGCCGATGTGCACCAGGCCCAGCCGGGACCCCGACCACACCATCGCGGTCAGCGTCGTCCCGACGTCGCGCAGCGCGGGGTCGGACGCGGCCAGCTCGCACACCGAGGTGTGCGCCCGCAGCGCCGCGTCCTCCAGAGCGCTCAGCAGTTCGGCCCCCGGAACCTCGGCCTCCAGCGGCTTGAGCGCCTCGATCGCCGCCTCGCTCGCATGCTGGCCGCCGCCGAAGCCGTCGGCGACGGCGAGCAGACGCGGACCGGCGTACCCGGCGTCCTCGTTGCTCGTCCGGACCGCGCCCCGGTCGGAGAGCACGGCGTAGCGGATTCCCAGGGAGCTGGGAGAACAAGACATGGTGACGTCCTTTCCGGACAACTGCTCGACGAGGAAGGCGGCCAGGTCACGCCGGGCCGCCGTATCGGCCTCGACCTGCGCCCAGTACGCGCGGACCTCCCGCGCCGCCGCACCCGGATCCAGCTCGCACACGGTACGGATCCGGGCCAGCGGCATCCCGAGCCGACGCAGCCAGGCCACCAGCCGGGCCCGCTCCAGCTGCGCCGGGTCGTAGAGGCGGTAGCCGGAGTGCGGGTCGACACGGGCGGGCGGCAGCAGCCCGAGTTCGTCGTACAGGCGCAGCGCCTTGGGGGACAGCCTCGATGCCTTCGCGAACGCGCCGATCGTCAGCAGTCCCATGCCCGCCCTCCTCGCGCCGGGCACCTCGCCCGGCCACCACGATGCTGGAGCTTCCCCCTCGGAGAAGGTCAACCAAGGCCAATCAAGACCAATGAAGACCATCTATGGGTCACGTTCAAAAGCACATACCTCCCTCATTTATATTTATCAGTCATATACTTTCATTCGGTCTTCTTCAGGTATTCGTTGTGCTTAGCGCGGGAAATGACGGGGCATCCGCACAGACTCGTGGCAGCCACGAGGCGAGGGAGGACCCATGTCCGTTTCCACCACACCCGGAACCGTGTGGGGCACCTGGATCAATCTGCAAGGCGGCATCCACTCCGAGCCCGCGCCGGTGGCCCAGGCCGACGACCGGATCCAAGTCTTCATCAGGGGCGGTTCGAACGTCCTCTGGAGCAGACTCGAGACCCGCGACGGGGGGTGGGGTCCCTGGCAGCAGTACCCGGGCGTGTCCGTCGACGGCATCCCCGCCCCGATCCGCGGGAAGGACGGAAAGGTGCGGGTCTTCTACCGCACCCCGGGCAACAACCTGGAGGTCATCACCCAGACCTCCATCAACTCCGGCTACGGCACGCCCCAGATCCTGGCCACCGGCATCGGGGACGATCCGGCCGCGGCGCTCGGTGCCGACGGCCGCATCTACGTGTTCTTCCCCGGCGCCGACAACGCCCTGTGGTTCCTGCGCAACCAGGACCTGCAGTACGAGACGTACACCACCGCGACCTCGCTGGGCGGCGCCATCTTCGCCACACCGTCGCCCATCCTCGACGGGGGAGGGCGGATCGTGGTGGCGGTCAAGGGCAGCGGCGAAACCCTTTACACCAACCAGCAGACAGCCGAGAATTCCGCCACCTGGGAGGGGTTCTCGCTCAACGCCTCCAACGTGACCAGCCGCCCCTCGGTGTGCCTGGACGCGGCCGGCCGGGTGCAGATCTTCTACCGGAGTTCGGACGGCTCCGTCCGGCGCGTCGGACAGACCGACGACTACGACGCGTTCAACGCGCCCGTGAGCCTGGGCGCGCAGATCGTGTGGCGGCCCACCTGCGGCCTGGGCCAGGACGGCCGGATCAACGTGTTCATCAAGGCCACCGACAACGCCCTGTGGGTCGCCGTCCAGACCACGGAGAACGGCACCACCTACACCGGCTTCCAGTCCCTCGGCGGGGTCATCGGCTCCGCCGGCATCAGCGTCCCCATCGCCAACGAGGAGAACCTGCTCTACGTGTTCCTGCAGGGCAACGGGACCGCCAGAGACCTCTGGCTGCAGCGCCAGACGTTCGTCTGAACGGTGCCCTTCGGGGGCTCCACGGTTTTCGAAACTTTCGCACCTGCCTCAGGGGCTGTCGAAAGTCATCAGAACCCTTAATCTCCGAACAAATTCGATCAACGAGCGGGTTGATCAACGGAGAGCCAGGAGCCCCCACATGCCCACAGCCAGAGAGCGACGATCGAGCCGCAGCGATGGACAGCCCAGCCGGCGACTGGTCCTGATGGGAGCCCTGGCCCTGGGAGCGGCCGCGGGAACCCCCGGCCTCGCCGAGGCCGCCGCCCCCGCCGCGCGGGAGACGGCCGCCAGGGCCGCCCGGTACGCCAATCCGCTGGTCCGCAACCGCGCCGACCCGCACATCTTCAAGCACAGCGATGGCTATTACTACTTCACCGCCACCGCCCCGGAGTACGACCGCATCATCCTGCGCCGCTCCAGAACCCTGGCGGGCCTGGCCACCGCGGCGGAGTCGGTGATCTGGAAGAAGCACGCCGGCGGTGACATGGGCGCCCACATCTGGGCCCCGGAAATCCACTTCATCGACGGCAAGTGGTACGTCTACTTCGCGTCCGCGCCCGCAGACGACGTCTGGAAGATCCGGATGTGGGTGCTGGAGAACGCGAGCGCCAACCCGTTCGCCGGGACCTGGACCGAGAAGGGGCGCATCGCCACCCCCATCGACTCCTTCTCCCTGGACGCCTCCACCTTCGTCCACCGGGGCACCCGCTACCTGATCTGGGCCCAGAGCAACCCGGACGTCGGCAACAACTCCAGCATCTACATCGCCAAGATGGCCAACCCCTGGACCATCACCGGGCCACAGGTGGAGATCTCCCGCCCGACCTACGACTGGGAGACCCGCGGCTACAAGGTCAACGAGGGCCCGTCCGTCCTCCAGAAGAACGGCCGGCTCTTCCTCACCTACTCTGCCAGCGCCACCGACGCGAACTACTGCATGGGGCTGCTCACCGCCTCCGCGGACAGCGACCCGCTGGCCGCCGCCTCCTGGAAGAAGAGCCCGCAGCCGGTCTTCACCAGCAACGACACCACCAAGCAGTACGGGCCGGGCCACAACTCCTTCACCGTCGCCGAGGACGGCCGCACCGATGTCCTCGTCTACCACGCCCGCCAGTACAAGGACATCACCGGAGACCCGCTCAACGACCCCAACCGGCACACCCGGGTCCAGACTCTCGGCTGGAAGGCCGACGGCACCCCGGACTTCGGCATCCCCGTGGCCGACGGCCCCGCCCCGGAGATCAAGGCCGCCACGCGCTACACCATGACGGCCTTCACCAACAGCAGCGAATCCAACCTGTACGTGTACGACTCGCCGGACGCGCTCACCTACACGCTGCTCAAGGGGCCGGCGTACACCCCGCCCGCGGAGCTGATCCGCGACCCCAGCATCATCAAGCACAGCGACGGCTACTACTACATCGTCTACACCACCAACTGGACCGGGAACACGATCGGTTTCGCGCGCAGCCGCGACCGCGTCAACTGGACCTTCGTGCGCAACCACACGCTGCCGCTGGCCGGTCTCGAGCGCACCTGGGCGCCCGAGTTCTTCGTCGACGCGGGCGGCAGCGTCAACATCATCGTGTCGCTGGACACCACCGACACCCCCGATTACATCTTCCGGCCGCATCTGCTCACCGCCACAAACGCCTCGTTGTCGTCCTGGACCACCCCGAAGCCGCTCACCGGCCTGGACAAGGCGAACTACATCGACACCTTCGTGGTCCGCCACGGTGGTCAGTACCACGCCTTCACCAAGCAGGAGACGACGAAGTACATCGAGCACGCCACCGCCACCAGCCTCGGCGGTCCCTACACCCTGCGCGGCACCGGCGACTGGGCGGGCTGGGGCAGCTGGCGCGAGGGACCGGCGCTGGTCCCGCTGGACAATGGTGGGTGGCGGATCTTCTTCGACGGCTACGCCGAGAAGAAGTACTACTACAGCGACAGCCTCGACGGTTTCCGCACCTGGACCCCCATCCGGGAGCTGCCCCGGCTCTCCGGCTTCGCCCGCCACTTCACCGTCCTCAAGGAGAGCGTGTGATGCGCGGACGCCTGTGGGCCCTCGTCGTGACCACCCTCCTCGGGCTGCTGGCCCCGCTGGCGGGTGCCGGCCCGGCGCAGGCGGCCCCCGCCACCATCGTCAACGCCACGCAGTTCACCACCCCATCGGGCGAGGCGGTGCATGCACACGGCGGCGGAGTCATCAAAGTCGGCGCCTACTACTACTGGTTCGGTGAGAACCGCAACGCGGACAACACCTTCCGCTACGTGTCCGCCTACCGCTCCACGGACCTGAAGAGCTGGGAGTTCCGCCGCCACGTCCTCACCCAGGCCACGGATCCCGAGCTGGCCACCGCCAACATCGAGCGGCCCAAGGTCCTCTACAACGAGCGGACCCAGCGGTTCGTGATGTGGATGCACAAGGAGAACGGCAGCGACTACAGCGAGGCGCGCGCGGCCGTCGCCACCTCCGCCACCGTCGACGGCGACTACACCTGGCGGGGCAGCTTCCGCCCGCTGGACCAGCACATGTCGCGCGACATCACGCTGTTCGAGGACAGCGACGGCACCGGCTACATGATCTCGGCCGCCCGGGAGAACTACGACCTGCAGATCTACCGGCTGACCGACGACTACACCGGTGTGGCGAGCCTGGTCGCCAACCCCTGGCCCGGCGGCCACCGCGAGGCCCCGGCGCTCTTCAAGCGCGGCAACGTGTACTTCATGCTGACCTCCGGCGCCACCGGCTGGAACCCCAACCAGCAGCAGTACGCCACCGCCACCAGCCTGGCCGGCCCCTGGAGCGCGATGCGCGACGTGGGCGACGCCACCGCCTACGGCTCGCAGACCGCCTACGTCCTGCCGGTGCAGGGCACCCGGACCACCTCGTACCTGTACCTGGGCGACCGCTGGGGCAACTCCTTCGGCGGCAAGGTCAACGACTCGCGCTACGTCTGGCTGCCGCTGGCCTTCCCCACCGCGACCACCATGACCATGGACTGGTACCCGCAGCTGACCATCGACGCCGCCGAGGGCACGGTGACCGGCTCCGGTGGCCCGTACGCCACGTTGAAGGCCCGGCACAGCGGCAAGTGCGCCGATGTCGTCTCCGCCGCGCAGACCGATGGCGCCGCGGTCGTGCAGTACACCTGCAACGGCGGCGGCAACCAGTTGTTCTGGTCCAGAAGCGCGGGCGGCGGATACGTCCAGCTGGTCGCCCGGCACAGCTCCCAGTGCCTGACCGTGGCCGGCGGCTCCACCGCCGACGGCGCGGCCGTCGTCCAGTCGGCCTGCGGCACGGGCGCGAACCAGCAGTGGCAGGCCACGGACACCGGCGGCGGATACGTCCGGCTCACCGCCCGTTCCAGCGGCAAGTGCCTGGACGTGGCCGACGGGTCCACGGCGGACAAGGCCGCCCTCATCCAGTGGAGTTGCACGGGCGGCACCAACCAGCAGTGGCAGCGCGGCTGACCGCCCGCACTCCTTCCGGCCCTTCCCGTTCGGAGCTGTTGACATCCCCGGACGTGCCGGTAGCTTCACGTGCGCACGATGTCGGACATTGTTCGTAATTTCGAACCTCCGTGAGGGAAGTCATGAACGAACCAGTCGACAGACGGCACTTCATCGCCACCGCCGCCTCGGGTGCCGCCGCCGTGATGCTCACCGCCGCCGCGGGCGGCACCGCGGCGGCGGCCACGCCCGGCGCCGCCCCGCCCGCGGCCCCGCGGGGGGCCCGGGCGCTGACCAGCGTCCGGCCCTTCCCGCTCACCGCCGTGACCCTGCTGTCCGGCGCCTTCAAGGACAACCAGTCCCGCAACACCGCCTATCTGCGCTTCGTCGACATCGACCGGCTGCTGCACACCTTCCGGCTCAACGTCGGCATCGCCAGCAGCGCCCGGCCCTGCGGCGGCTGGGAGAGCCCCACCACCGAACTGCGCGGCCACAGCACCGGCCACCTGCTGTCCGGCCTCGCCCTGACCTACGCCAACACCGGCGACGCCGCACTGCTCGACAAGAGCCGCAAGCTGGTCGCCGCGCTCGCCGCCTGCCAGGCCAAATCCCCGGCCGCCGGCTACGCAACGGGCTATCTGTCGGCGTTCCCGGAGAACTTCTTCGACCGGCTGGAGGCCGGCAGCGGCGTCTGGGCCCCGTACTACACCATCCACAAGATCATGGCCGGACTCGTGGACCAGTACCGGCTCGCGGGCAGCGACCAGGCCCTGGAGACCGTGCTGCGCCAGGCCGCCTGGGTCGACACGCGCACCGGGAGGCTCGGCTACGACCAGATGCAGCGCGTCCTGGAGACCGAGTACGGCGGCATGAACGACGTGCTGGCCGATCTGCACGCGATCACCGGCGACAGCCGGTGGCTGAAGGTCGCCGAGCGCTTCACCCACGCCCGCGTCTTCGACCCGCTCGCCCGGAACGAGGACCGGCTCGCCGGGCTCCACGCCAACACCCAGATCCCCAAGATGGTCGGCGCCCTGCGGCTGTGGGAAGAGGGACTGGACAGCCGCTACCGCACCATCGGCGAGAACTTCTGGAAGATCGTCACCGATCACCACACGTACGTCATCGGCGGCAACAGCAACGGCGAGGCCTTCCACGAACCGGACGCCATCGCCGCCCAGCTCAGCGGCAGCTGCTGCGAGAACTGCAACAGCTACAACATGCTCAAGCTCACCCGGCTGATCCACTTCCACGCGCCCGAGCGCACCGACCTGCTCGACTACTACGAGCGCACCCTGTTCAACCAGATGCTCGGCGAACAGGACCCCGACTCGGCCCACGGCTTCAACATCTACTACACGGGCCTCGCCCCCGGCTCCTTCAAACAGCAGCCGTCCTTCATGGGCCCCGACCCGAACCAGTACTCCACCGACTACGACAACTTCTCCTGCGACCACGGCAGTGGCATGGAGACCCACGCCAAGTTCGCCGACACCATCTACACCCGCGGCGACCGCAGCCTCCTGGTGAACCTCTTCATCCCCTCCGAGGTGCGGTGGCAGGAGAAGGGCATCACCTGGCGCCAGATCACCGGCTTCCCCGACCAGCGGACCACCACCCTCACCGTGGCCTCCGGCGCCGCCTCCCTGGAACTGCGGGTGCGGATCCCCTCCTGGGCGTCCGGGGCACGCGCCACGCTCAACGGCGCCACCCTCCCCGACCAGCCGAAACCCGGCAGCTGGCTGATCATCGACCGGCAGTGGACGGCCGGCGACCGGGTCGAGGTGACCCTGCCGATGAAGCTGCGGCTCGACCCCACCCCCGACGACCCCGACATCCAGGCCGTGCTGTACGGGCCCGTCGTGCTGGCCGGGGCGTACGGCGATCGCACCGGCATGGCCATGCCGCGCCTCGAGCAGGACTCCGTGGTCCAGCAGGCCACCAGCCCGATGCGCTTCACCGCCACCGCGGACGGGCAGAGCGTCACCCTGCTGCCCGTGGCCCGCGTCCACCACCAGCACTACAACGTGTACTGGCTGAGCGGCCGGCCGCCCACCCCGCCGCCCGCCTTCGCCGCCTGGTACCGCTTCGACGAGACCTCCGGCACCACGGCCGCCGACGCCACCGGCCGCGGCAAGACCGCCCGGCTCACCGGCGGCGCCACCTGGACCACCGGCAGGTCCGGCAGCGCCGTCACGCTGAACGGCACCGACGGATACGTGACCCTGGCCGACGACCTCCTCGCGGGCGCCACCGCGTACACGCTGGCCACCTGGGTCCGGCTGGACGGCACCCCCGCCCAGTGGACCCGGATCTTCGACATCGGCACCGGCGTCACCGCCAACATGTTCCTCACCCCGGTCGCCGACTCCGGCAAGCTGCGCTTCGCCATCACCGCGGGCGGAGGCGGCGCGGAGCAGCGCATCGAGGCCGCGCCGCTGCCCACCGGCCAGTGGACCCATGTCGCCGTCGCGTACGGCAGCGGCACCGCCGTGCTCTACGTCGGCGGGCGCGAGGCCGGGCGCAACACCCGCGTCACCGTCGAACCCGCCGACTTCGGCAACCACATCCGCGCCGCCTACCTCGGCAAGTCGCAGTACCCCGACCCGTACCTCAGGGCCGCGTTCGACGACTTCCGCGTGTACGGCCGGACACTCAGCGCGAATGAGGTCGCCACGCTGGCCGAAAGCTGACAAGCTCGGGCGGGCGGGCCACGGCCCGCCCGCCCCCGTACCGACCGGCATGGACAAGGACGACGTACATGGCCCACCTCGCGGCGGAGAACCGCTACGACTCCATGCAGTACCAGCGCTGCGGGCGCAGCGGTGTGCTGCTGCCGAAGGTCTCGCTCGGCCTGTGGCACAACTTCGGCGACACCCACCCGCTCGAGACCCAGCGCGCCGTGCTGCGCCGCGCCTTCGACCTCGGCGTCACCCACATCGACCTGGCCAACAACTACGGGCCGCCCCCCGGCAGCGCCGAGACCAACTTCGGCGCGGTCTTCGCCCAGGACTTCCGCCCCTACCGGGACGAGCTGTTCATCGCGAGCAAGGCCGGATACCTGATGTGGCCCGGGCCGTACGGCGAGTGGGGCTCGCGCAAGTACGTGCTGGCCAGCCTCGACCAGTCGCTGACCCGCATGGGCCTGGACTACGTCGATGTGTTCTACTCCCACCGCTTCGACCCGGACACCCCGCTCGAAGAGACGATGGGGGCGCTCGACAGCGCCGTACGGCAGGGCAAGGCCCTCTACGCCGGGCTGTCGAACTACCCGCCGGAGGCCATCGCGGAGGCGGCCGCGATCCTCAAGGAACTGCGCACCCCCTACCTGATCAACCAGCATCCGTACTCGATGCTCCAGCGCGGGGTCGAGGGCGGGGTGCTGGAGGCCTCCGCGGCGGCCGGTGCCGGTGTCATCGCCTTCTCGCCGCTCGCCCAGGGCCAGCTCACCGACCGCTATCTGAACGGTGTGCCCGCCGACTCCCGCATGGCGCTCGGCCACTTCCTCAAGCGCGACGCGCTCACCGAGGAGCGCCTCGCGCTGCTGCACGCCCTCAACAAGATCGCCGGCGAGCGCGGCCAGACCCTCGCCCAGCTGGCGCTGGCCTGGGTGCTGCGGGATCCGCGGGTGGTGTCCGTGCTGATCGGCGCGAGCAGCGTCGCCCAGCTGGAGCAGAACGTCGCGGTCCTGGACTCGCCCGGCTTCAGCGACGCCGAGCTGGCCGAGATCGACCGCCTCTCCGCCGAGGCGGGCGTCGACATCCCCTGATCAACCGCCGTGTCCCCGCTCCCGAGCACCGGGAGCGGGGACACGGCGCGCCCTTGTGTCAGCGGCCGGTGAAGCGCGGAGCGCGCTTCTCACGGAACGCGGCCATCCCCTCGGACTGGTCCTCGGTGGCGAACAGCGCGTGGAAGGCGCGCCGTTCGAACAGCATCCCCTCGCGCAGCCCCACCTCCAGCGCCCGCTCCACCGCCTCGCGCGCCGCCATGACGGCCGGTGTGCCGTACGAGGCGACGGTCGCGGCCACCGCCGCCGCCTCCGCCATCAGCCGGTCGTCCGGGACCACCCGGGAGACCAGCCCGGCGCGCTCCGCCTCCTGTGCGCCCATGGTGCGCCCGGTCAGGATCAGGTCCATCGCCTTGGCCTTTCCGACCAGTTTCGTCAGCCGCTGAGTGCCGCCGATGCCCGGGATCACGCCCAGTTTGATCTCCGGCTGACCGAAGGTGGCCGATTCGGCGGCCAGGATGATGTCGCACATCATCGCCAGCTCACAGCCGCCGCCCAGCGCGTAGCCGGACACCGCCGCGATCTTGGGGGTGCGCAGCGCGGCGAAGGCGTCCCAGCCCGCGAAATAGTCCTCGGCGAACATCTCGACGGACGTCCTGGGCTCCATCTCCTTGATGTCGGCGCCCGCCGCGAACGCCCGCTCCGAGCCGCGGATCACGAAGCAGCCGGTCCCCGGATCGCGGTCCAGCGGCCGCAGCGCCTCGACCAGTTCGGTCAGCAGCCCGCCGCTGAGCGCGTTGAGCACCTCCGGGCGGTGCAGCGTCACGGTGACGACGCGCTCATGTCGCTCGATCTTGATGAAGTTCACGGTGTCTCCCTCGGGGGTGAGCGGTTCTACGAGTCCCAGATGGCGCCGTACGCGGGGATCCCGCGGCACTCCAGTCCGTGGACCACCTGCCAGGTGAGCTTCTTGTTGGAGATGCAGATGACGGCCTCCGCCCCGAAGTCCGCGTACGCGGCGTGGGCGAGCCGGACCATGTCGGGCTTGCCGTGTTCG
Source organism: Streptomyces sp. NPDC019937 (assembly GCF_040631655.1). NCBI lineage: Bacteria > Bacillati > Actinomycetota > Actinomycetes > Kitasatosporales > Streptomycetaceae > Streptomyces > Streptomyces sp. NPDC019937. The sequence continues at coordinate 143,063 of NZ_JBEYAL010000016.1, read as the reverse complement.
GAGGTGTCCCAGATGACCGCGTCGGGCTGGACGGCCAGGATCTCCTCCACCAGGGCGTCGCCGTAGGTCGTACGGGGGGCGCGGGTCGCCCACACCAGCCGCGCCGGGACCTGCTGGGCCAGCAGATGGGGGAGGCAGGGGCCGATGCCGCTGCCGGTGGCCACGTAGACCACCTTGGCGAACAGCGTCTCGATGTTGGCCACGCCCGCGGTGGTGATGCCCTTCACCCACACCCGGGACGGCGCGTCGTCGATGAATTTCCCGGTCCAGTCCCCGGCGCGGGAGATGGTGAGCCGGAACCCCGCCTCGCCGGGCGCGGGCACATTGGCGAACGAGTGCCATTCCCGCAGCGGGCTGCGGCTGATCGCGGTCGAGGACCCGGCGAAGGGTGTCACCCCGTGGTTGAAACGGGCGAGCGCCACATGCGCGGAGGGGCGCTCGACGGCCACCGCCACCCGGCGCAGCCGCAGCCACGGCAGCGCCACACTGAAGGTGATCACGGCCAGCACCCAGACGCCCGGCGCCGTCAGCAGCCGCCCGGCGGCGGACCCGCCGCCGGGCCCGTCGAGGGTGGTCAGCACGGTCTGCGCCCAGAAGAGCGCGAGCGCCGCCCAGCCGCCGAAGCGGTGCGTCCTCTCGAAGCGGTCGTGGAACCGCGCCCGGAAGGGCGGCAGCGCGGTGGCCGTGATCCCCAGCAGCAGGACGACCAGGGCGTACGAGACGGTGAGCGTCGCGGCCGGGGCGGCGTGCCGGGTCAGCGAGCCCACCAGGGCGAGGAACCAGAGCGTGCCCGCGAGGGCCCCGCCGACGTGCACCCCGCCGAAGTGGTAGACCTTCGCCAGCGTCCACCGGATCCTCAGCGGCCAGCTGACGGGCGGCGCGGTGGCGATGCGGAAGAGCAGATTGATGACGTACTGCTGACGGATGACGATGGCGACCGCGAAGTTGACGAGCGCCGCGTCGGAGAGCGTACGAGGCGGCAGGCCCTCGCCCGGACGGGACAGCAGGAAGCCCAGGTTGACCGCGAGGACCAGGGCGATGAGGCGGTTGTAGTGCATCAGGCGCGGATGCTTCAGCAGCCCGCGCAGCCCCGGCGTCCGGGGCGGCAGCGGCGGCTGCGCGGCGCGCGGCGGCGCTTCGGCGCCGGGTGTGGTCATGACGCCACCCCACCGGCCGTGCGGCGCTCGGCGGCCAGCCGCAGCAGGGCGGCCTTGTCGACCTTGCCGCGGCTGGTGAGCGGCAGCACCGGCAGGGTGTGGACGGCCACCGGCACGCAGTAGTAGGGGAGGGCCCGGGCCACGGCCCGCAGCGCCGCCTCGGGATCGACCCGCAGCGGGGCGGCGAAGGACACCAGACTGCGGTCGTCCAGCTTGAGCGTCACCGCGCGGACGCAGCCGGGGACCGCCTCGAGGACGGCCGACACCGAGTCCAGTTCGACCCGGAAGCCCCGCACCTTGACCTGGTCGTCGGTGCGGCCCAGATGTTCCAGCTCGCCGTCCGGAGTCCAGCGGCCCAGGTCGCGGGTGCGGAACATCAGCCGTCCGCCGCCGAGGAACGGATCGGGCGCGTACCGTTCCGCGGTGAGCCGCGGATCACGCAGATAGCCCGCCGACACGCAGTCGCCGCCCGCCCACATCTCGCCGGTCTCGCCGATGGCGCACGGGCGGCGCTCGGCGTCCAGGACGTACACGGTGTTGTTGGGGGTCGGCCGTCCGATGGTCAGCCGCAGCGCCGCCGGGTCATGGCGCTGCATGGTGTTGACGATGGTGGTCTCGGTCGGCCCGCACGCGTTGTAGAAGGCGCAGACCCGGGCCCAGCGGTCCGCGAGCGAGCGCGGGCACGGCTCCCCGGCGACGGCCGCCACCTTGATCCGTGCGCACAGCTCCGGATCGACCGCGCTGAGCACGGTCGGGGTCGCGATGACCACGTCCACCCGGCGTACCGTCGCGGCGATGTCGGTGCCGCGGATGACGAGGGTGGCGCCGTGGCTCAGACAGCCGAGGATCTCCCACGCGGCCATGTCGAAGGCCACATTGAGGATCTGGGACACCCGCAGCCCGGGCCGCATCCCCAAGTCCCCCGGCTCGGTGAGCAGGAGGTTGCACACGTTGCGATGGGTGACGGTGACCCCGTTGGGCGCTCCCGTGGTGCCGGAGGTGAAGAGCACGTAAGCGCCGTCGTCCGGCGTCACGGGCCGGGCGGGCACGAAGGGGCGTCCGGTCTCCTCATCGTCGAAGGGTTCGGCCATCGCGGTGTCGAGCGGGATGACGGTGTGGCCGGGCGGCGCCGGTATCCGGTCCGCGTAGCCGGACGTCGTCAGGATCACCCGGGTCGATGCCGTGCGGATGACATGGCCGAGCTGCGCCTCGGGCGCCAGCCCCACGTCCTGCGGCACATAGGCCGCGCCCGCCTTCAGGGTGGCCAGCAGGCCGACGAGCAGGGGGAGGGAGCGCCGGACGAACAGCGCGACGTGGTCACCGGGGCGTACGCCCAGCCGGGCGAGCCGGGCCGCCAGCCGTCCGGCCTGCCGGTCCAGCTCCCCGTAGGTGATCGTCTCGCCGAGGTGTTCGGCCGCGACGGCGAGCGGGGAAGCGGCGGCGTGCCGCTCGATGGCCTGGTGGATCAGGGAACAGGGCAGCGTGGCCACCGGCCCCTGGCCGTACCGCTGGAACAGCCGCCGGTCCGTGCCGGACAGGTGCCGAAGGGGGTCGGCGGGCCAGTCCGGGGCTGTGCCCGGAAGCCTGCCGGGTTGTTGACGCACGGTGTGTATCCGCATATGTCGCCCACTCTCGTTCGACAAGTCGGTCATCGTTCGGCTGATGGAGCCGGGTGCGGGCACAAGGGGCCCGGGTGCGGGTGAAGGGTGAGAAGTGATGAGCCGTATGAGGTGCGCAGGTGGCACTTCGGCGAAAGGATCAGGACGCCGCCGACCCGGTCACGAGCACATCGTGTGGCATGTGGTGATCAGCCGTCTCGCTTGTTCGAGAGCTTAAGGACCTGTGCGGCGCGCATGGAAGACGGGCGATGGGCGCAAGTTGGCCAGGATCCCACTAGAGTGCGCCCGCGCGGAAAGGTACGCCTTGTGGCCTTGATGGCGACCTGGTAATGACCGAAGCGGGGCGGCGCCCCCGAAACTGACAGTGCATCAGCCCGCCCGCCGATGGCCGAGATCCGCCCCGGATGATCCGGGCGGGCCGTCCCGATAGCATGAACGGCCAGCCCGCACCGCCCACGCATCGCCGCACGGAGACAGAGCCTTGGCCACACAACGGATCCCGGTCCTTCTCATCACGGGTTTCCTGGGTGCCGGAAAAACCACGATGCTCAACCATCTGATGCGCGACAGCGTGGACACCCGGATCGGGGTCATCGTCAACGACTTCGGCAGCATCAACATCGACGCCATGGCCGTCGCCGGACAGGTCGACTCGATGATCCCCATCGAGAACGGCTGTCTGTGCTGCGCCGCGGACGCCTCCGAGATGGACGAGATGCTCGACCGGCTCACCGACCCGGAGCTGCGCATCGACATCATCGTGATCGAGGCGAGCGGCCTGGCCGAACCCCAGAGCATGATCCGTACGCTGCTGTCCAGCGGCAATGAGCGCATCCGCTACGGGGGCCTGGTGGAGGTCGTGGACGCCGCGGAGTTCGCGAGCACCCGCGACCGCCATCCCGAGCTGGACCGCCATGTGCGCGACGCCGACCTGATCGTGCTCAACAAGACCGACCGGGTGGGGGAGGACGAGCGGCGGCGCGTGCTGGAAACCGTCGCCGAGATCGCCCCGGGGCTGCCCGTCCTCACCGCGGAACACGGCCGCGTCGATCCCGGGCTGCTCTTCGACCACGAGCCCCGGGACACTCCCGAAGAGCGTTTCCGGCAACTGTCGTTCGCCGATGTGTGCGCCGAGGGCCAGGATCACGACCACCATCTCCACGCCGCGTACCAGAGCGTCGAATTCACTTCGGCCGAGCCGCTGGACCCGCGCCGCTTCATGGAATTCCTCGACGCCCGGCCCGCGGGCCTCTACCGCCTCAAGGGCTTCGTCCACTTCGCGGGCGCCGACCCGTGGCCCACGTACGGACTGCACGCCGTCGGCGCGTATCTCCGGTTCCAGCCGGTGCCCCGGGAGCGCGGGGAACCCCGCACCACCCAGCTGGTGATGATCGGCACCGGCATCGACGCCGACACCCTCACCAAGCGGCTGGCCGACTGCGTCGCGACCCGCCCGGAGGAGGTGGACGAGCGGCACATGATGGGAGTGCTGCGCTACGTGGACCAAGCGGACTAGTGGATTCCCTATGCCCGGATGCGCAACCCTTTGGCAACTCCAGCTGTCTCGGTGGGTGTACATGAGGTAAACGCTCATCAACGAGCTGGAGGAAATGTGCGGCCCCGTTCTCTTTCCACCGTCGCGCGCTGCGCCACGGTGGTCGCGCTTGTGACCACCCCCGCCTTACTCGCCGCCCCCTCGGCGGGCGCCGCCGAGGCCCGCGCCACCGCCGCGGCTTCCGCGCCGCGGGCCGACTTCAACAAGGACGGTTACGCCGACCTCGCCGTCTCCGCGCCGGCCGGCACCGTGGACGGCAAGGCCAAGGCCGGTTATGTCGCCGTCGTCTACGGATCGGCCTCGGGCGCGGACACCGCCCACCGGCAGATCATCAGCCAGGCCACCGCGGGCGTTCCCGGTGACCCCGGTGCCTCGGCGTACTTCGGAAGCCGGACGGTCGCCCGCGACCTGGACGGCGACGGCTACACCGACCTGGCGATCGAGGTCGGCGACAAGGCGGCCGTCACCGTCCTGTGGGGCTCGGCCAACGGCCTCACCGGCGGCACCCAGCTGCCCGAGGGCGACGGCGACAACTTCGGCTCCAGCATCATCGCCGGGGGCGACTTCAACGGCGACGGCCACGCCGACCTGGTCGATCAGGTCATCGTCAACAAGGGCTCGGACCTTGACGAGCGGACCGGACTGCGCGTCCGGTTCGGACCGTTCAACCGCGCGGGCGAGGCGGCGGGCAGCGCCACCGTCGACACCAACAAGATCGACCGGCCGACCAGCCTGACCGCGGGCGACCTCAACGGCGACGGCAAGGACGAGCTGGTCAGCACCCACGCCTTCGAGGAGATGTCCGAGGCCACCCTCGTCTGGAAGGGCGGCACGGACGGGCTCGGGAAGACGCCCACCAGGCTCACCGACGCCGCCACCACCGCCATCGGCGATGTCGACAAGGACGGCTACGGCGACCTGATCGTGCGCACCGTCCCCGACAACGTCGTCGAGGAACTGCCGTACGACCACGGCACGCTCAAGGTGTTCTACGGCACCGCTTCGGGGCCGAGCACCACCCGCACCAAGACCATCGACCAGAACACCGCCGGGGTGCCGGGCGTCAACGAGGACGGCGACCAGTTCGGCTACTCGCTCAGCGCCGACGACGTCAACGGCGACGGCTACGCGGACGTCGCGGTCGGCATCCCGTACGAGGACCTGGAGGCCGGCCAGAAGGACGCGGGCAGCGTCGTCCAGCTGTACGGCGGCTCGGGCGGGCTGTCCGGCACCGGTGCCCAGGCGTTCACCCAGGACACCGCCGGGGTCCCCGGCGTCGCGGAGGCGGGCGACCGCTTCGGCGCGGCGGTGCGGCTCACCGACACGAACGGCGACGGTGCGGCGGACCTCGCCGCCGGAGCGCCCGACGAGGACGGCGCCCACGCCACCAGCGGTGCCGCCTGGGTGCTGCGCGGCAAGCCGGCCGGACTCACGACCGACGGCATCGTCTCCTTCGGGCCCGACACGCTCGGGGCGCCGGAAGCGGGCGCGGCCCTGGGGGCCGGTTTCGCGCAGTAACCACACCCCCGCGACAGTCGCGGACGCTCAACGATCCGTCGTGCGCCACTAGTTGACGATTCTTCATGTCTACTGGACGGTAGTGTCCATGGCGACGCATGTGACGCGATCCACCGCGACTTCGAGGTTACGGAACGGCCGACCCCGGGCGGGTCGTACAGGGCTGCTCGGGGCGGCCGTTCTGCTGGTGGCCGCGGTCGCGGCCCCGGGCACCCCGGCGGCCGCCGCCGAGACGCCCTGGTTCGACGGACGGGCCGCGGACGAGGTGACCACGGATGGGGCCCGGTTCGCCGACGGCCACGGCCGCGAGGTCGTGCTCCGCGGCTTCAACGTCTCCGGCGAGACCAAGCTGGAGGAGAACGACGGCCTCCCCTTCGCCGACATCGCCGACGCCAGGAAGTCCGCCGCCGCGATGCGGACCCTCACCGGGGCGAACTCGGTCCGCTTCCTGCTCTCCTGGGCCCACGCCGAACCCCGGCCCGGCGAGGTGGACACCGGCTACCTGGAGCAGGCCACCGCCCAGATGAAGGCCTTCCTCGACGCCGGAATCCGGGTCTTCCCCGACTTCCACCAGGACCTCTACTCCGGCCACCTCTTCGACAAGGGCAGCTGGTACAGCGGCGACGGCGCCCCGAAATGGGTGGTCGACGCGGGCGGCTACGGCAAGGAGTCCTGCGGCATCTGCGCCCACTGGGGCCAGAACATCACCCAGAACCAGGCCGTCATGAAGGCCACCCGCGACTTCTGGCACAATCGCGCGCTGACCACCGGCGCCGGGACCGTGCGCGTCCAGGACGCCTTCCTCGCCACCGCCGAGAAGACCATGTCCTACCTCGCCCAGCACCTCTCCGCCGACGCGTTCGCCCGCGTCACCGGCTTCGACCCGCTCAACGAGCCCTACGCGGGCGTCTACGACGACGGCGAGAAGAGCCGCACCTGGGAGAAGAACGTGCTGTGGCCGTTCTACGAGAAGTTCCGCGCCCGCATGGACGCCGCGGGCTGGCGGGACAAACCCGCCTTCGTGGAGCCCAACATGTTCTGGAACTCCAACCTGGACTTCCAGCGCCAGGAGGGCGGGCTGCTCGACGCGGGGAAGCTCGGATCCCGCTACGTCTTCAACACCCACTACTACGACCAGAAGGCCATCTCCGGCATCTTCATGCCCGGCAAGGCCGCCGACGGCCAGTACTCGACCGACTTCGGCGCCGTCCGCGACCGCTCCACCGCCCTGGGCGTCCCGGCCGTCATGAGCGAGTTCGGCCACCCGCTCACCGGCTTCACCTCCGACAAGGCGCCCACCGTCCTCAAGGGCATGTACCAGGCGCTGGACTCCCGCCTCCCCGGCGCCACCTGGTGGACCAAGCCCGCCGCCTCCGGCCCCGCCCTCTCCTCCACCCAGTGGCAGTGGGACCTCTACAACGGCCGCCACCACGAGGCGATGAACGGCAACACCTCGAAGATCCTCACCGAGGGCGACGCCTGGAACGATGAGGACCTGTCGGCCGTGCGCCTCGACGACTCCGGCAACGCCCGACTGCGCCAGGACGCCCGGCTGCTCGACCGCCTCTACCCGCGTGCCGTGGCGGGCCGCACGCTCGCGTTCACCTTCGAGGACCGCTCACGCGACGGCGGCACCACCCTCAGCTGGGACCGCATCCCCAGCTCGCTTCCGAATGTCGCCAAGCTCACCGGTTCCGGGCGCTACGGCCTGCTGGTGTGGCGCTCCGACGGCCGCACCGACGCCCCCACCGAACTGCACCTGCCCCGCGATTTCGACCCCGCCACCACCACCGTCGTCTCCGATCTGGGCACCGTCACCGGCCCGCCCGCGTACACCGCCCAGGGGCACACCGCCGACCACCCCATCGCCACCGCGGCCGAGCCCGGCGGCGCCGACGCCCGCCGCCTGGTGCTCTCCGCGCCCGGGGACACCGGCACCCTGCACTACGCCCTCGTCGCCGACGGCACCGCCGCCCCCTCCGCGGAGCTGCGCGCCGCCGCCCAGCGGGAACTGACCCGATGGGCGGCGGACAGCGGCTTCTGAGACCCCGGGGGCGGCTCGTCACCAGCGGTGGTGCACCTGCGCACGGATCCGCCGGTCGTACAGCTCGCCGATGGCGTCCAGAGTGGGCCGCGGCAGCGGCGGCAGCGCCGCCGCCGCCGCGTTCGCCCGCGCCTGCTCGGGGGAGCGCGCACCGGGGATGACCGAGGTGACCCCCGGCTGCTGGACGATCCACCGCAGCGCCGTCTGCGCGGGCGTGGCGCCCTCCGGCGCCAGCTTCCCGAACTCCACCGCCGCCTCGACGCCCTCCTCGAAGTCCACGCCCGAGAACGTCTCGCCCTGGTCGAACTCCTCGCCGTGCCGGTTGTAGGTGCGGTGGTCGTCGTCGGCGAACAGCGTGTCCTTGGTGTACCGGCCCGACAGCAGACCGGACGCCAGCGGCACCCGCGCGATGATTCCCACCCCGGCCTCGGCCGCCGCCGGAACCACCTTCTCCAGCGGCTTCAGCCGGAACGGGTTGAGGATGATCTGCACGCTCGCCGTTCCCGGCCGGGCGATCGCCGTCAGCGCCTCCTCACAGGTCTCCACGCTGACCCCGTACGCCGCCACCCGCCCCTCGTCCACCAGCGTGTCCAGCGCGTCGAACACCGCGTCGGTGGCGTACACCGAGGACGGCGGGCAGTGCAGCTGCACCAGATCGAGCGTGTCCACGCCCAGGTTGGCGCGTGAACGGTCGGTCCACGCACGGAAGTTGTCCAGCGTGTAGTTCTCCGCGACCTGCGGCACCCGCCGCCCCATCTTGGTGGCCACGAAGATCCCGGCATCCGGCCGGTCCCGCAGAAAGCGCCCGATGAGCTGCTCGCTGCGCCCGTCCCCGTACACATCGGCGGTGTCGAAGAACGTCACCCCCGACTCGACGGCCGCCTCCAGCACGGCCAGGGCGTCCGCCTCGCTGACATCTCCCCAGCCCGCGCCCAGCTGCCAGGTCCCCAGCCCGACGACGGAGACCTCGCGGCCGGTCCGGCCGCACACCCGCTGCTCCATGGTCACGCTCTCCTCCCGCGATCTCCTGTGATGCGGCTCACCGTACCCGTACCGGCCGAACACCGTTCCGTCGCCCTGTCCGGCCCCTCGCGGACGGCCCCGGAGCCGGGTAGCCTGGCGGGCATGCTGTGACACCCGCCCCGCGCCCGGGGTCCACCGGCCACTCCTTCGCCTCCGCTCCCACAGCCGACGAAGGAGACAACAGCCATGCCCATCCTGACCGTCGCCCTGCTCCAACTCGCGCCTCCCGGCCGCGACCCGCGGGCGAACCTCGCCACCGGTGACGCCGCCTGCCGCCGGGCCAAGGCCCTCGGCGCGGACATCGCGCTCTTCCCCGAGATGTGGAGCAACGGCTACCGCCCGGCCGCCGCCGACCTGCCCGGCGACGACGTCTACCGCCACCCCCGGCGGTGGGACGGCGCGCCGCCCGCGCCGCCGCTGCCCGCGCACGAGGCCGTATGGGGCGACGAGGCGATCACCCGCGACGGGCCCTTCGTGGCCCACTTCCGCGAGCTGGCGGCCGAGCTCGACATGGCCATCGCGCTCACCTATCTGGAGAGCTGGGACGGGCCGCCGCGCAACACCGTCTCCCTCATCGACCGCCACGGCCGCCTCGCCCTCACCTACGCGAAGGTGCACACCTGCGCCTTCGACGTGCCCGAGGCCGTCCTCACCCCGGGGGAGGGCTTCGAGGTGTGCGCCCTGGACACCGCGGCGGGCGAGGTCCTGACGGGGGCGATGATCTGCTACGACCGGGAGTTCCCGGAGAGCGCCCGCGCCCTGATGCTCGCCGGAGCGGAACTCGTCCTCACCCCGAACGCCTGCGATCTGGAGATCAACCGGCTCAGCCAGTTCCGCGCCCGCGCGTACGAGAACATGACCGCCCTGGCCATGGCCAACTACGCGGGCCCCGGCTGGGGGCACTCCATCGCCTTCGACGGCATCGCCTTCGCCGACGGGCGCTCCCGGGACATGCTGGTGATCGAGGCGGGGGAGGCCGAGGGCGTCTACCCGGCGGTCTTCGACCTCGACGCGCTCCGCGACCACCGGCGCCGCGAAACCTGGGGCAACGCGTTCCGGCGCCCCGCCGCCTACCGCGCCCTGACGCGCCACGAGGTGCGCGAGCCGTTCGTACGAGTGGACCGCGGCGGTGCCCGGCCGCCCGGCGCGGACACTCCCCGCCAGTTGTCAAGTACCTACAAAAACATCATGTGAGCTGCGGCGATTGATGTCGGGGTACCGGCCGAGTAGGGTATTTCGCATGTCAGCACTCAACGTGGAATTCAGCGATCGGGAACTTGAGGACCTCCGTCAGATCGCCAAGGAACGCGGGACGACGATGAAGGCCCTCGTCCGCGAGGCGACCGTCGCCGACATCGCCCGCCATCGCGCTCTGCAGGAAGGCGCCGAGGTCTTCCGCCGGTTCTTCGCGGACAACGCGGACGCCTTCGCGGACGCGTTCCCGGACGACGAACACCGGGGACGGGCCGCCTGACGATGCCGCCGCTTCATATCGACGTCCCGTGGCTGCTCCAGCGCCATGAGGAGGTCCTGCCCGAACAGCCGGCCATCTCCGACTTCTCGGGGCTGGTCGCCGCCGTGGCCCGCCACCGCGTCGACCCGCCGCGCCTGGGCGTCGATCCCGACCCGGCGTGGCGGGCCGCGGCCCTGCTGCACACGCTCGCCATGCTCAGGCCGCTCCCGGCGAGCAACGCGCGCTTCGCCAGCGCGACCGCCGTGGCCTATATGCACGCGGCCGGCGAGGGCATCGACCCGCCCTACGGCGCGCTGATCGACCTGGTCCGCGACATCCTGTCCGGCAAGGCGGACGTCTTCGACGCGGCGGGCCGCATCCGCTCCTGGCGCATCTGACCGCCGCGTTCCGCTCAGGAAGCGGAACCCCCCGATGGCCCGCGGGTCCGCCGCGCCCCTGTCGCCAGCCGCTGGAGGGCGGGGGCGGCGGCGCGGACGGCGGTGGCGAGTGCCTGTTCGTCCTCGGGTGGCAGGGTGGCGAGCAGTCCGGCCAGCCGGGCGGTGCGGTCGCGGCGCCGTTCGGCGAGCAGGGCGCGCCCGCCGTCGGTGACGGCCACGAGCACCACGCGTCCGTCGTGCGGATCGTCGACCCGGGTCACCAGGTCCTGCCGCTCCAGCCGCTGGATCAGCTGGGTCATCGAGGGCTGGCTGACGCCCTCGTCGGCGGCGAGTGCGGTGAGCCGGGCCGGGCCCTCGCGGTCCAGGCGGCCGAGCGTGGAGGCGGCGGTGAAGCTGATGTCCCGGGTGGCCAGATGACGCACCGCGAGAAGCGCCAGCCGCTCCAGCGCCTCCGCGACCTCCTCGCGGGCCTCGGTGACCTCGGTGTCCGGGGTTTCCGGTGAGCCGGACTGATGCGTGTACTCCACACGTACATGTGTATCACGGTCTGTACAGGCGGGCTGTACACCGGGCGCCGGGCGACTCCGCCGGGCTCAGCGGAAGATGCCGGTGTGGCCGAGGGAGTAGCGGCCCGGCTGCGGATAGACGGCGAGTCCGTGCGGGCCGCCGCCCACCGGGATCCGGGCGCGCAGCCGCCCGGTGTGGGTGTCGATCGCGTACACCTCGCCGTTGTAGCGGCCCGAGAGCCACAGCACCTTGCCGTCGGAGGACACCCCGCCCATGTCGGGGCTGGTGACGCCGGGCAGCCGCCAGCGGCCGGTGAGCTTGCCGGTCTTGAAGGACAGCAGGGAGATCGTGCCCTCGCCGCGGTTGGAGATGTAGAGGGTGCGGGAGTCCCGGCTGACGTAGAGGCCGTGGGTGCCCTTGCCGGTGGGCAGCAGCCGGGGGCGGCCGAAGGTGTCCCCGTTCAGCACCCACACCCCGTTCGCCGCCATGTCGGCGACGTACCAGGCCTTCCCGTCCGGCGAGATCTTGACGTCCTGCGGCATGGCCCCCGCGAGCGGCAGCCGCCGCTTGGCCACCACCTTCATCCGGGCCGTGTCCACCTTCAGCAGCTCGCCCGAGAACTCGCAACTGACGATGAAGTAGCGCCCGTCGGGGGAGAAGTCCGCGTGGTTGACACCGGAGCACGAAACCGGCACCGACTTCACCACCCGCATGGTGTGCGCGTCCCGGAACACCAGGGCCCGGTCCTTGGAGGCCATCACCACGGCATGCTTGCCGTCCGGGGTGAAGTAGAGGTTGTACGGATCGTGGACGTCCACCGGGCGGCCCACCCGGCCGGTCGCGGGATCGATCGGGGTGAGGCTGTTGCCGAGGTCGTTGTTGACCCACAGCGTCTTCAGATCCCACGAGGGCACCACGTGCTGCGGCTGGTGGCCGACCCGGACGGTGCGCACCACCTTGTACGTCTTGGGGTCGATCACGCTCACCGTGTCCGACAGCGTGTTGGGCACGTACACCCGCGACGGAAAGCCCTTCACCGCCCGCGACAACTCGCCCGGCCGGTCCGCCGCGTACAGGTCGTGCGGATCGAGTGGCGGCGGCATGCCCGGCAGCATACGCGCCCGGGCCGCCTTCCCGGCCGCGGACCGCGCCCCGGCCGAGTGGTGCGGCGCCGCCGACTTCCGCGGATGGGAGGCGTGCTCGGAGGAGGCACACGCCGGGACCACCCCGCAGCACAGCAGCAGCGCCGCGACCACGCGCGGTGCGACGCGGCGGGGGCCCGGGGAAGACCGTGTCGCGGGGCCCGGTGTCGTGCGGCTCGGGCGGCGAATCGGGCTGGCCACGGAGAGGTCCTCCAGCGGTGAGGGGGCGCGGCCGTGCCGGACTGCGGTGGGGCCGTCGGCCCCAGATTGTCACCGCCCCCGCCCACCGGCATCCGCCCACGTCCAAGCAGGTGAGCGGCGTACCGCCGGTGGCCGACGACGCGCCCCGGGCTGCCGCGTAGGATCGCGCCCGGCCGCGGGAGCGCCCCGCGGCGGACCGGGCGAAAGGGCGGGAACGATGCGCTTCGGACTGCTGGGCACCGGACACTGGGCGGCCGAGACCCACGGCGCGGCGCTCGCCGCGCACCCCGAGGCGGAACTCGCCGGGATCTGGGGCCGCGACCCGGCCAAGGCGGCGGCGCTGGCGGACCGCTACGGCAGCCGCGCCTACATCGACGCCGACGCGCTGATCGCCGACGTCGACGCGGTCGCCGTCGCCCTCCCGCCGGACATCCAGAGCGGCCTCGCCGAGCGTGCCGCGCTGGCCGGGCGCCATCTGCTGCTCGACAAGCCGCTGGCCTTCACCACCGCCGCCGCCGACCGGATCGTGGCGGCCGCCGAGGAGGGTTCGTCGGCCTCGGTGGTCTTCTTCACCCGGCGCTTCGCCGCGCCCGTCGCGTCGTTCCTGGACCGTGCCGCGGCGGCCGGGGGGTGGGACGGCGGCCGGGCCACCGGCTTCGGTTCCATATTCAGGTCCGGCAGCCCCTACGGCGGCTCCCCCTGGCGCCGCGAACGCGGCGGGCTGTGGGACGTCGGCCCGCACGCCCTGTCGCTGCTGCTGCCGGTGCTGGGCCCGGTGGCCGAGGTCACCGCCCTCGACGGACCGCGCGGCGCCGCGCACGTACTGCTGCGGCACCGCTCCGGCGCGGTCGGCACCCTCGCGCTCACCCTGGACGCCCGGCCCGCCGCCGTCGGCTTCGGCTGCGACTTCTACGGGGAACAGGGGACGGCCGAGGTGCCCGACCCCGGGACCACGGCGGTGGAGGCGTTCACCACGGCCGTCGACCGGCTGCTGGCCGGCGCCCGGGACGGCGTGCCCGACCCCTGCGACGTGCGGTTCGGCCGCGAGGTGGTCGCCGTGCTGGAGGCCGCCGACCGCTCCCGCCGCGAGGGCCGCACCGCCGTACCGCGCTGAGGCCTTCCCCGCGACCGCCGCCGGTCGCCGAAGACCGCGCCGCATATTCCGGCGGACGCTGGGGAACCGGGAGCCATGACCAAGCTCTGCCTGCCGGCGGGCATCCGGGCCTGCCTGTTCGACCTCGACGGAGTACTGACCCGGACCGCCGTGGTGCACGCGGCGGCGTGGAAGCAGATGTTCGACGAGTTCCTGCGACGCCGCGGCGGCCCCTCCTTCCGCCCCTTCGACAAGACCACCGACTACGACGAGTACGTCGACGGCCGCCCGCGCGCCGACGGCGTACGCACCTTCCTGGCCTCCCGGGACATCGACCTCCCCGAGGGCAGCGCGGACGACCCGCCCGACAAGGACACCGTCCAGGGGCTCGGCAACCGGAAGAACATCCTCGTCCTGGAGAAGATCCGGGAGGACGGCGTCGAGGCGTACCCCGGATCGGTGCGCTTCGCCGAGGCCGTGCGCGCCGCCGGGCTGCGCACCGCGGTCGTCTCCTCCAGCGCCAACTGCCGTGACGTGCTGGTCGCCGCCGGCATCGAGCACCTCTTCGAGGTGCGGATCGACGGCGTGGTCGCCGCCGAGCGGGGGCTCCCGGGCAAGCCGAACCCGGACACCTTCCTGGAGGCCGGCCGGGAACTGGGTGCCGCGCCCGCCGAGGCGGCCGTCTTCGAGGACGCCCTGGCGGGCATGGAGGCGGGCCGCGCGGGCCGCTTCGGCTACGTCGTCGGAGTGGACCGGGCCGGCCAGGCCGGCGCGCTGCGCGAACACGGTGCCGACATCGTCGTCAAGGATCTCGCCGAGCTGCTGGAGGGCCCCCCGTGATCACCGATTCCTCGTACGCCGTCGATCCCTGGCAGCTGCGCGAGACCGCGCTCCGCCTCGATCTGCTGCCGCAGAGCGAGTCCGTGTTCGCGCTCTCCAACGGCCACGTCGGCTGGCGCGCCAACCTCGACGAGGGCGAGCCGCACGGACTGCCCGGCTCCTACCTCAACGGTGTGCACGAGCTGCGCCCGCTGCCGTACGCGGAGGCCGGATACGGCTACCCCGAAGCCGGCCAGACCATGATCAACGTCACCAACGGCAAGGTCATCCGGCTGCTGGTGGACGACGAGCCCTTCGACCTGCGCTACGGGCGGCTCCGCTCCCACGAGCGCGTGCTCGACCTGCGGGCCGGCCTGCTGCACCGCACCTGCGAATGGACCTCCCCCTCGGGAACCAGCGTGCGCGTCCGCTCGACCCGGCTGGTCTCCCTCACCCAGCGGTCCATCGCCGCGATCGCCTACGAGGTCGAGGCGCTGGACGCCGAAATCCGTGTCGTCGTCCAGTCCGAACTGGTCGCCAACGAGCAGCTGCCGGAGCGCGGCGGGGATCCCCGGGTCGCCTCCGCGCTGGAGAGCCCGCTGGAGCCGGAGGAGCACGCCGCCGTCGACAAGCGGCTGCGGCTGATCCACTGCACCAAGGCCAGCCGGCTGCGGGTCGGAGCCGCCGCCGATCACCTGATCACCGGGCCGCCGCCCACCCGTCACGCCAGCGAGAGCGCCGACGACGTCGCCCGCCTCACCGTCACCTCCGTCCTCAAACCGGGCGAGACGCTACGGCTGGACAAGCTGGTGGCCTACGGCTGGTCCGGCACCCGCTCCCTGCCCGCCGTACGCGACCAGGTCGAGGCGGCGCTCGCCGGAGCCGCCTCCACCGGGTGGGAGGGCCTGGTCGAACAGCAGCGCGCCTGGCTGGAGGACTTCTGGGCCCGCGCCGACGTCGAGGTCGAGGGCGACGCCGAGATCCAGCAGGCCGTACGGTTCGGCATCTTCCACGTCCTGCAGGCCGGCGCGCGCGCCGAGGAACGCGCCATCCCCGCCAAGGGCCTCACCGGCTCCGGCTACGACGGGCACTCCTTCTGGGACGCCGA
Organism: Streptomyces sp. NPDC019937; assembly: GCF_040631655.1. NCBI lineage: Bacteria > Bacillati > Actinomycetota > Actinomycetes > Kitasatosporales > Streptomycetaceae > Streptomyces > Streptomyces sp. NPDC019937. Next base: position 127,426 of record NZ_JBEYAL010000016.1, on the reverse strand, counting down.
CACCTTCGTCCTGCAACTGCTGACCTACACCTTCCCCGAGGCGGTCGCCCAGGCGCTGCGCTGGCGCCAGTCCACCCTGCCCGCCGCCCGGGAGCGGGCGCGTCAGCTGGGCCACGAAGGGGCCGCGTTCCCCTGGCGCACCATCGACGGCTCCGAGTGCTCCGCCTACTGGCCGGCCGGCACGGCCGCCTTCCACATCAACGCCGATGTGGCCGACGCGGTGGTGCGCTACGTCGCCGCCACCGGCGACGAGGAGTTCGAACGCGAGACCGGGGTGGAGATCCTGGTGGAGACCGCCAGGCTGTGGCGCTCCCTGGGCCACCACGACCACCACGGCCGCTTCCACATCGACGGGGTGACCGGCCCGGACGAGTACAGCGCCATCGCGGACGACAACGTCTACACCAACCTCATGGCCCAGTCGAACCTGCGCGCCGCGGCGGACGTCGTGGAGCGCCACCCGGACAAGGGCTCGGTGCTGGGCGCCGACGACGAGGAGGCCGCGACCTGGCGGGACGCGGCCGAGGCCATGACCGTCCCGTACAACAAGACGCTGGGCGTCCATGAGCAGTCCGCCGACTTCACCGACCACCAGGAGTGGGACTTCCAGAACACCCACCCCAGCCAGTACCCCCTCATGCTCCACTTCCCCTACTTCGACCTGTACCGCAAACAGGTGGTCAAACAGGCGGACCTGGTGCTGGCCATGTATCTGCGCGGCGAGTGCTTCACCGACGAGGAGAAGGCCCGCAACTTCGCCTACTACGAGCATCTGACCGTCCGGGACTCCTCCCTGTCCGCCTGCGCCCAGGCGGTGATGGCCGCCGAGGTCGGCCATCTGCGCCTCGCCTACGACTATCTGGGCGAGGCGGCCCTGATGGACCTGCGGGACCTGGAGCACAACACCCGCGACGGCCTGCACATCGCCTCACTGGCGGGCACCTGGATGGCGCTGGTCGCCGGGTTCGGCGGGATGCGGTACCGCGAGGGCAGCCTGTGCTTCTCGCCCAAGCTGCCGGAGAAGCTGGCCCGGCTGGCCTTCAGCGTGCAGGTGCTGGGACGGCGGCTGCGGGTGGAGATCACCGACCTCACCGCCACCTACGCCCTGGTCGAGGGCGCCCCGCTGGAGATCCAGCACTACGGCCGGCCCATCACCGTCTCCGACAAGTCGCCCCAGACCTGCGACATGCCCGAGCAGACCGCCCGGCCCGAGCCCCGGCAGCCCCCGGGCCGCCGCCCGGACCGGCGCGCCTGAGGCACCGCGAGGACAATGGAGGGCGTGGTGGACCCGCTGACGGCTCTGGACCGGATCGCGTTCCTGCTGGAGCGCGAGCAGGCACCCACGTACCGTGTGCGCGCCTTCCGTACCGCGCAGGCGGTGCTCGCCGGGCTGCCGGCGGAAGAGGTGGAGCGACGGGTGGCGGCGGGCACCCTCGCCTCGCTCAAGGGCCTCGGCCCCAAGACCTCACAGGTGGTCAAGGAGGCGCTGAGGGGGGAGGTGCCCGGCTATCTGCGGAAGCTGGAAGCCCCTCCCGGGGAGGGGGATCCCGGGGAGCGCGGGACCGAGGCCGCCGCGGGCGAGCTGCGGGCCGCGCTGCGCGGCGACTGCCATCTGCATTCGGACTGGTCCGACGGCGGTTCCCCGATCGAGCTGATGGCCCGTACGGCCGCCCGGCTGGGGCATGACTGGGCGGTGCTGACGGACCATTCCCCACGGCTGACCGTCGCCCGGGGGCTCTCGGCGGACCGGCTGCGCGAGCAGCTGGACGTGGTGGCGGCGCTCAACGAGACGCTGGCGCCCTTCCGGCTGCTGACCGGGATCGAGGTCGACATCCTGGCCGACGGCTCGCTGGACCAGGAGCCCGGACTGCTGGACCAGCTGGACGTGGTGGTGGCCTCCGTCCACTCCAAGCTGCGGATGGACGCCCGCCCGATGACCCGCCGGATGGTGACCGCGGTCGGCGATCCGCGCGTCGATGTGCTGGGGCACTGCACGGGGCGGCTGCTGGGCGGCAAGCGGCCCGAGTCCGCGTTCGACGCCGCCGAGGTCTTCGCGGCCTGCGCGGAGTCGGGCACCGCCGTGGAGATCAACTGCAGACCGGAGCGGCTGGACCCGCCGCGGCGGCTGCTGCGGGAGGCGGTCCGGGCGGGGACGTTCTTCTCGGTCGACACCGACGCCCACGCGCCCGGTCAGCTCGACTGGCAGATCAACGGATGCACCCGGGCGGTGGAATGCGGCGTGCCGAAGGAGCGGGTCATCAACACCTGGACGGCCCGGCAGCTGGGGGAGTGGACGCGCACCCGCAGGCCCCCCGGGCCGTTAGGCCCTGTCCGGCGGATCTTCGCGGGCCCGTGACGCCTGGCGCGGCACCTCGCCGCGTTGTCGGGATCGCCCGAGTACGACCCGGTACGAGGGCGACCCTCCGCCTTGTGATGCTCCCCCAGCTACCGCTGGGAGGTGCCCCCTGCGCCAGGCGTCGCGGACTGATCCACGAAGATCCGCCGGACAGCACACCTAGTGCCGCGTCAGTCAAGGTTTGCCCGGTAGCGAGGCGTCCTGGTGCGGTCAGATGCAAGGCGCCGGATCGGCCTCGTAGCGGGCCTACTCGGGCGATTCGGCAACGCCGCAGATGGCCGTGCCAGGGCGGTGAGCGGGGTGAACCTTGGCTGACGCGGCACTAGCGTCTCCGTTGCTCAGGAACGCGTGCCCGAGGGGTCGAGCACGGCCTCGACGTCGACGGTGATGTCGACCATGTCGCTCACCACGACACCGCCCCGGTCCACCGTGTCGTTCCAGGACACCCCGAAGTCATGCCGGTTGACCCGGCCCGTGGCCAGGAAGCCCGCCCGCTGCCTCGGCCCCAGGTCCCGGTCGCCCTCCCACCAGGGCGTGCCCCACTGCCCCAGATAGGCCACGTGCAGCGGCACCCGGCGGGTGACACCGCGCACGGTGAGATCGCCCGTGACCTCGAACTCGGTTTCGCTCAGCTGGGTGACGCCCGTGCTGGTGAACGTCCACGTCGGATGGTGCGCGACGTCGAAGAAGTCCGCGCTGCGCAGATGGGCGTCCCGCTGCGGCTGCCCCGTGTACACCTGGGTCGCGTCGATGGTCGCCTCGATCCGGGCGTCCTCCGGCTTGTCGGGGTCCACCTCGATCGACCCCTGAATATTTTTGAACTGCCCACGCACGTACGTGACCATCATGTGCCTGGCCTTGAATTCGGCGGCCGTGTGGCCGGGCTCGAAGAACCATCTGGTGATCGACATATCCGCTTCCTGACGTGTGATCCGCTCGGTCGCCCTGGAACGATCATGCGTCAGACGCGCGGGATCCGCCGCTCCGCGCCCGCGCCGGATCCGGCGCGGGCGCGGTCATGTGCGTCAATGCGCGGTCAGGACCGGTCGCAGCTGGTGAGGCCGGGCCGCCAGCGGCAGGCGATCGCGGCGAATCCGCCGTCCTTCACCACCGGGACGGACACGGTGTCCCCGCCGCGCACCACCCGTGGCTCGCGCACCAGGCCGTCCGCTCCGTCGAGGACGAGGTCGACCAGCCACTTCCCCCCGCCCAGCCGCAGCGGCACGGCGGCGGTGTGCGCGGCGCCGGTGAAGGTGCCGCCGATGAACCAGCGCCCGCCCTTCGCCCGCGCGAGCACCGCGCTCTCCCCGGGCCGTCCCGCCAGCAGCCGGGTGTCGTCCCAGGAGGCGGGGATCTGCTCCAGGAAGCGACGGGCCCGCGGACGGGCGTCGTACGACTCCGGGGTGCCCGCCAGGTTCTGGATCCCCGATTCGTACAGCACCGACAGGCCCAGCTCACCGGCGTCCGAGGCCGCGTTGGGGCGCTCGGCGCGCTGGAAGGCGCCCGGGGTGAAGTCCATCGAGCCGATGACATTGCGGGTGAAGGGGAGCGTGGCCAGGTGCTGCGCGGTGTTCACCCGCTTCTCCTCGCCGTTGACCCCCTCCATCGACATCACCTGCGGCCAGGTGCGCTGAATGCCCTTGGGGATGGTCGAGCCGTGGAAGTTGACGAGCAGATGGTGGGCCGCGGTGGCCGGAAGGATCTCGTCGTACCAGCGCAGCGTCTCCTGGGACTCGGAATCCATGAAGTCGATCTTCACCCCCTTCACGCCCCACTTCTCCAGGGTCGGCAGCCACTGCTCGCGCTCCTCCGCGGTGTCCAGGTCCCGGTGGTGGATCCAGACCTGGATGCCGACGTGCCGCTCCCGGGCGTACCGGACCAGCTCCGGGATCCAGCTGTCGCGCTGCCAGTCGGGGTCGGTGACGTCCCACTGCTCCGGGTCGAAGTACCAGCCCGCGTCCACCACCACATACGGCCAGCCGCGCTGCGCCGCGTAGTCCACGTACCCCTTCTGCATCGACAGGCTCTGCCCGGCCGGGCGCCCGCCCGCCAGCCAGGTCCACAGCGCGGGCCCCGGCCGGATCCACGAGGTGTCGGCGACCTTCGACGCCGGAGCCAGATCGTCGGTGAAGGTGGACTCGGTGACGGTCGCCAGATCGCCCACGACCATCGCGCGCCACGGGGTGCGATACGCACCGTCGGACTCGACCCGCTGGTCCCACAGCCCGACGCGGTAGGTCGTGCTGCCCTCCTCGTGCACCAGGCGGGCGGCGGAGTAGCGGCCGGTCAGGTCCGACTCTGCGATCAGGGTGTAGACGCCGCCCGTCTCGAACAGGGCCTGCGCCATGTACTCGCCGGTGGGCGCGGTCGCCGCAGTGTACTGATTGAACAGGTTCTCGTTGTCCTTGCGGTACGTGCCGAGCCACGCGTCCGCGTCCGCGGGCAGCGTGAACGCCGAGGTCTCGCCCAGCACATCGCCGCTGCCGGACGGCAGGACGTAGCGATAGGCGACCCCGTCGCGGGACACCCGCACCAGCACGTCCAGCCGGGCGCCGCCGCTGCCCCGGAACCGGAAGCGCGCCTCGGTCATGCGGTAGGCGCGCGAGCGCTCCTTGCCGACCGTGGACCGGTACCGCCCGGCCACCGTACGGTCGCTGCGGCCCAGGAACCTCAGCCCGCGCGACAGGTCCGCCCGCTCGGTGACGATGCCCACGGGCGAGGGCTCGACCACCGTACGACCGCCTCGGGACACCTGAAGCGTCAGCGCGCCCGAGGCCCGGTCGAGCCGTAACCGGGCGAGCGGACCGGAGTCCGCGGCTGAGGATGCCCCGTTCGGCAGGGGACCGCTCACCGTCCACGCGGAGTCCTTCGCCTGCCCCTTCGCGCGCGCCGGGCCCGTGACGAACAACGTCATGGCCAGTGCGCCGCAGAGGAGAAGGACCAGGGTGGAGCGTCTGACAGATCTCTCCATATGTGCCTCCCGAGGCGGACACGTTACCGATTCATCCGACAACTGGGGAGGGCTGAGGCCGAACAATGGCCCATCAACGCCTCGCTCGCCTCTCATAGGTCCGATCTGTCCGTCGCATGGGATCCTGATACCCCGACCAATGACCCGGCAGGGAGCCCGGCGAGAGAGGGACATCGACGATGAGCGAGACAGACCCCCGGCAGCCCTCGGTCCCCGCCCCCGCCGAACCGGAGGGCGGGGACGCCGCCTGCTGGCTGGACCGCGTCTGCGCCGCGTGCGGCGCCCTCCAGGACACCACTCCTTTCGAGCGCTGCTGGCGCTGCGGCGCGGAAGCGGAGGACCGCTGACTCACGTCCGCTCCGAGCCCCCGAGCCGCTCCGTGTCCCCGCCGAAGGCCAGATGCGTGGTCCGCGAGGCCAGCAGCCACCGCCCCTCCACCCGGCGGAACGCGTCCTCGTAGTGCCCCACGTTGACCGGCGGCCGCGACGGGATGATGCCGCCGCGATAGCCGTCGACCCGGTACGTCGCGAAATACGACGTCGCACCGGCCGTGGTCGCGGAGTCCATCGTGACCAGGACGTTCGAACACACCCGACGCGACAGCCGATCCGCCGGCCGCGACGCGAAATACTCCCGCAGCGCGTCCCGCCCCCGCACCAGCCGATCCCCGGCGGGCCACTCCCACGTCCCGTCGGCGGTGAACAGCTCCGCCACCGTGCCCGGTTCCCCCAGATCGAGCCGCCACAGGAACTCCACGATCAGCCGCTCACAAGCCCGCTCGGCGAGCAGCCGCTCCATCGGATCGAGGATGTCGCTCTCCGTCTCCGTCATCTCCTCACGGTACGAGGCGCCACCGGCGAACGGCAGCGATTAACGCGGGCCCTCGATCGCACCGATGTCGGGGGCGCCGTGGTAGAGCGGAGTGCCCCGGTAGTCGCGGCCGCCGTTGCCGGGCGTGGGGGCGCCTGCGTCGATCAGAGGGGAGCTTGGCCGGGGAGCGAAGGCCAGGCCGGTGCGCAGCCGCGGGCCGCTGGTGGGGGTGCCGTACGGGCCGGACACGTCCGGATCGACGAACAGCGGGTCGCCGGTGCGGGCGTGTGCGTCGGTGGCGGGCACCGGCAGCGGGGCGCCGCCGTAGAAGTTGCGGTCGTAGGTGATGGTCGGGCTGGCCGTCAGGGTCGCGTCGGCGACCGCCGAGGAGAACGCGTTGTCGTGCAGGTCGTAGCGGGCGTTCAGCGAGGAGCCGTAGCCGTAGACGAGGTACGTGCTCGCCGGGTTGTGCACGGTGTTGTTGTAGACCTCGGCCGACGCCGCCTTGTCCGAGTGCAGATACAGCGGATAGCGCGAGTTCCCGTTCAGGACGTTGTACCGCACCACGACGTCGCCGAAGGCGAACTGGCAGAGCAGGATCCCGTCGCCGTTGTCGTGGACGAAGTTGTACTGGATGACCACCCGCGTGGTGCCCTTGTCCGCGTCGATGCCGTTGGAGTCCGCGCCCCCGGCCTTCCGCTCCGTCCGGTACACCTCGTTGCGCTGGATCACCACGTCGTCCGCGTAGTACGCCTCGATGCCCGACGTCCCCGCCTGGTCGACCACGTTGCGGTCGACCACCGCGCCGCGCACGTTGGTCAGATACATCGCGTTGCAGCCGTAGGCGGTGCCGCCCTGGGAGATGTGGTTGTTCCGGATGGTGATGTCCGTGTGCGGGGTGAACGTGGTGTCGGACGCCGAGGTCCGGGTGCCCCAGCCCGTCGGCCGGGCGACCGGGTCGCCGTCCGCGTCCTTCAGATCGCCGGTGTACTGCTTCACGACGATGCCCGCGAACGAGGTGTCGCGCACCGTGGAGTTCTGCACCCGCACGTCGTGCAGCACGGTCGGGGCGGCGGGCGGCGCGGTGATGTCGGGGACCGTGGTGTCGAAGACGATGCCGCCGGTCTTCTTCGACCGGTCCCATCCGGTCTTGAAGCGCACCCCCGGGGCGTTGCCCGCGGTGTCGCCGCTGATCCAGTTCACCTCGCCGGTGACGTCGTGGACATCGACCCCGTCGATCACGAAGTGGTCCAGCTGCCGTGAGTCGTCCCCCGACACATGGATGCCGCGCAGATCGCGCAGATTCTCCCCGGGTGTCTCCGTGGCGGGCAGCGCGTTGCTGACATCGAGGTCACGGATCTCCCAGTACTCCTGGTTGAACAGCCGCACCGCGTCATCGACCGTGCCCTCCCCGCGGATGCGGGGCTTGGGCCCGGGACCGTAACGCCCGATCGTGATGGGGCGGTTCTTCTCGCCCGAGCCCTTCGGCCACAGCCGGCCCTTCCAGGACCCGCCACCCTTCAGCAGGACGCGGTCACCGGGCCGGAACGTCGTCCGGCCGATGCGCTCCAGGCTGCGCCACGCCGCCCGGACGCTGGTGCCGGACGCGCCGTCGTTCCCGGAGCGGGAGTCGACGTAGTAGGTGGTGCCCGAGGCCCGCCCGGAGGCGACGGGGGCGGAGGCGGACGCGGGGGCGGGGAGCACCGTGAGCGTGGCGGCGGCGCCGAGGGCGGCGGCCGTGAGCAGGCCGAGTGGCCGTCGGCCGGGTCTGACGGAGCGTCGTCCAGAGGTCATCACGCAATAGAAAGCGCTGTCACCAGTGGTGTCAAGGTGCCTGTCGCACAAGCGACTTGATGATTGAAACCGCTTTCTCACCTTCGTGGCGCGAGCCCCGCCTCGAAGGCCAGGATCACCGCCTGGGTCCGGTTCCCGGCGCCCAGCTTGGTCAGCACATGGCCCACATGCGTCTTGACGGTCTCCAGACTCACCGTCAGCGCCCCCGCGATCTGCTGGTTCGTCAGCCCCTCCGCCATCAGCTGAAGGATCTCCGCCTCCCGCCGGGTGAGCGCCGCCACCCGCTCCGCGGCCTCCCGCCGCACCGGGCGTCCGGTGGCCAGACGGGCGACGGCTTCGGGGAAGAGGACCGAATCCCCGCTGGCCACCAGCCGGATGGCATGGGCGATCTGCTGAACCGGGGCCCGCTTGCGGATGAACCCGCTGGCCCCGGCCTCCAGGGCGTCGTAGACGTACTCGTCGTTCTCGAAGGTGGTGATCACGATGACCTTCGGCGGCTCCGCCGACGCGGCCCGCAGCCGCCGCGTGGCCTCGATGCCGTTCACGGTGGGCATCCGCACGTCCATCAGCACCACATCGGGCCGCGACGCGTCCACCAGCGGCAGCACCTCGGACCCGTCGGCGGCCTCGCCGACCACGGTGAGATCGAGCTTCGCGGACAGCAGGGTCCGCAGTCCGGTGCGGGTGAGTTCCTCGTCGTCCACGATGAGCACGCGCACCGTACGGCCGGCAGTCGTGGCCCCGTCCGGCGCCCCACCGGCGTCCGCGGTGGTCATCGCCCGGCCCCCAGCGGCAGTCGCGCCACCAGCCGCCACCGGGCGCCCCCGCCCCCGGGGCCGTCCACCGGCCCGGCGGACACCTCGCCGTTCAGCAGCCGTACCCGGTCGGCGATCCCGGCCAGCCCCTGACGCGGCCGCCCGCCCCGGCGGAAGCGCGCCCCGCCGCCCACCGGGTTGACGAGTTCCACCTCCAGCAGGCCCTCGCGGGCGGCTACCCGCAGCGTGATCCCCGCCCCGGCGCCGTGCCGCAGTGCGTTGGTCAGCCCCTCCTGGACGATGCGGTACGCCTCGCGCGACACGGTCGCCGGGACGCGGTCCAGGGCGCCCTCGGTCGTCATCTCCAGTACTGCGCCCGCCCGGCGCACCGACTCCGCGAGCGTGCCGAGGTCGGCGAGGGTGCGCGCGGGAGCGGTGGGCGCGTGCTGTTCCCGCAGGACGCCGAGGACATGGTCGAGGTCGTCCATCGCCGCGCGGGCCGTCTCCTCGATGGTGTTCAGGGCGCGCCGGGCCGCCGCCGGGTCACGCTCCAGCAGTTCGCTCGCCACCGCCGCCTGGATGGTGGAGGCGGTCAGCGTATGCCCGATGGAGTCGTGCAGCTCCCGCGCCAGCCGGTTGCGCCCGGCCAGCAGGCGCGCCCGCTCCTCGGCGGCGGCCGCCCGCTCGGCGGGCCGGTGGTCGAGGAGGACCGGAGCCAGCAGCCGGAGCCCCGCGGCGGCGGCCGCGGTCACGTACGCGGCCAGCAGCAGACACAGGGCGGTGACGACGGGGCACCACGCTCCCGCCACGCCCGCCCGCACGGTGACGTGGCCCCCGAGGACGTCGACCCGGCCCCCGCCGTCCAGCCATACGGCCGGGAAGATGACGGCGGCGAAGCCAAGCGCCCCGGTCACCGTCGTCGCCGCCACGCCCACCGCCGCGTGCGGCACCAGCCAGGCCGCCGTCCGCGCCCGGTTGGCCCACCGGGACCGGGGCGACGCGGCGGCCGGGGCGGGCAGTTCGGTGCCGAGCCACCGATTGGCCAGCGTGACGCATCCGCGGCGCGCCGCGCGCGGACCGCCCATGACGGCGATCACCGCGACGAGCGCGAGCGTGAAGCCCGCGATACGGCCGGGCAGCGGCCACCCGGGCGGCGCCGACACCACCGCCACCACCAGCGGCGGCACGCTCAGTGCCGCTCCGAGAAACGCGTAAGCCCAACTCCGATACGTGGCGCCATCGAAAAGCGGGCGCATCAGTGTGCGCATGGCCCGAACGCTACCGGCGGCCCGGAGCGCACCGCCTCCCCCGAAAGAGCCAGCCGCCCTCGCGATGCCGGGGGACGGGGAATTCGCTCTCGGCAGCGATGCGTCCGCACGCCGCCGGACGGCAGCCTGATCCAGCGTTCTCCCGCGGCTTTCCGCACCCACCCGTCATGACTCACGAAAGGCATGCGCGTTGATGTCATCGAAAACCAGAGGGATCGTGGCGTACCTCGCCCTGTCCTTCGCCGGAACCTGGCTGTGGCTGTTCGTGGCGTACGGAGTCATGGGACTGTCCGCACTGAATCCGCTGCTGCAGCTTCCGGCCTTCTGCGTCCCCGGCATCGCGGCGTTCGTCGTACGGCGCTGGGTCACCCGGGAGGGATTCGCCGACGCGGGGCTCCGGCTCCGGCTGAAGACGTCCTGGCGCTACTACCTCCTGGCCTGGTTCGGCCCGTTGGTGATCGCCGCCGTGACCGTGGCGCTCGCGGCCGCGCTGGGCGTGTGGCGCCCGGACCTCAGCCCGCTGGACGAGATCGCGGACGGTGTCCCGGGCTGGGCGGCGGTACTCGGCCTGACGCTCGCGATGCCGCTCCTCACCCCGCTGTACTGGGGTGAGGAGTTCGGCTGGACCAGCTATCTCCGGCCGCGGCTCTTCGGCGGAAGAACGGCGCCATCGATGATCGTCACCGGGCTCATCTGGGCGTCCTGGCACTTTCCGCTGGCCTTCATCGGCTATGTCGAATTCCCGCATCTCTTGCTGGGGCTGCTGGTGTGGACCCTCAGCTTCCAGTGTCAGGAAGTCATTCTCGCCTGGCTCTTCATACGCAGCGGCACGATATGGACCGCGAGCCTGGCCCACGCGGGAAACAACATGGTGCTCTTCCTGCTCACCGGCCAGCTGCTCGACAGCGGGGACGACGGTCTCGGCACGGTCGCCGTGACCGCGCTGACCACGATCCCCCTGGCGGGGATCAGTCTGTGGATCGCCCGGCGTCCCCTTCGCCCGGTGGCGCTCTCCATGAGCTAGTGCCGCGTCAGCCAAGGTTCACCCCGCTCGCCGCGCTGGCACGGCCATCTGCGGCGTTGCCGAATCGACCGAGTAGGCCCGCCCCCAGACTCCGTCCGGGAGGTGCCCCCGCGAGCCCGATCCGGCGCCTTGCGTCTGACCGCACCAGGACGCCTCGCTACCGGGCAAACCTTGACTGACGCGGCACTAGAAGCGGTAGCGCAGAATGCGGCCCACGTCCTTGAAACCGGGCAGACGCGCCATCACCTTCATGCTCATCCTGCCCGCGGTGGGCATCGCCTCCATCCCCGGCATGTCGACGCTGCGCACCGAGTCCATCAGCGTCAGCCCGTCGTGCCAGCCCTCGACCTCACGCGGATCATCCAGTCCCCAGTGCAGCGTCGCGCCCGCGTTGCGCACCGCCGGAACCATCTTCTGGAGCCGGATGCCCAGCGATCCGTAGACGTCGAAGAGCAGCTGACCGCCGGGGAACCGGTCGGTGATCCGCTGGATGAGGCGCTTGCCCTCCTCCTTGTGCAGATACATCGTCAGGCCCTCGAAGACGGCCACGGTCGGCCGGTCGTCGGGCACCTCGCGCAGCCACGCCTCCTCGGTCACCGAGGAGGCGATCATCTCGTAGGCGCCCGAAGGCCGCGGGAGCAGCTGCTCGCGCAGCTCGATGACGTCGGGGTAGTCGACGTCCAGCCAGCGCACCGACGACGGCGGGTCGAGCCGGTGGACCCGGGTGTCCAGCCCGCACGCCAGGTGCAGCACGGTCGCCTTCTGGTGCTCGGCCAGGAACGCGGCGGTCCAGTCGTCGAGCTGTTTGGCCCGCAGTGCGATGCCGACCGCGGTGGTCTCCGTCATGCCCGTCTTGGCGAAGTCGTAGGCGACGCGGTCCACCGCCTCCTGGGCCGTGTGGTCGCCCAGGACGGAGTGCGGTGAGCGGCTGTCCACCGCCCGGCCGTACAGCGTGGCGAGCATCGTCTCCTGGGTACCGCTGAGAGTGATCTTTTCGCGATCCATGGTTCCTCGGTCGGGTGCGGGGATACCGGCGGCCATGTCCGGCATTCATCCGGGATGGGCGGAATCCGTGCTGCGTACCGTCCCACGAGTACCCGGACCGGGGCGACCGCACCCTGGGCCATTCGTGTCCTTCACGCCGCGATCCGGGGCCCGGCGGCCGCCGCGGACGGCCGGAAAGCGGCGGTCGGGTGAGCCGGGGTCAGTCCTGGGCGAGCCACAGGTCGGGGCCGAAGACCTCGTAGTGGATGGCCGACGGCCGCACACCGCGCTCCAGCAGCTGGGCCCGCACCGACCGCATGAACCCCAGCGGCCCGCAGAGATAGGCATGGACGCCGTCGGGGATCTCGACGCCCGACAGGTCCACCCGGCCGGTGGCCTCGGCCGGCCAGCCGTCCCCCGGCCGCTCGTACCAGATGTGCGCGGAGCCCTGGGCGAGCTTGGTGACCAGCCGCTCCTGGTCGGCGCGCAGCGCGTGGTCGGCGGGGGAGCGGTCGGCGTGGACCGCGATGACCGGGGCCTGATGCCCCCGGTCGACCAGGTCCTCCAGCATGGCGACGATCGGTGTGCAGCCGATACCGGCCGACGCCAGCAGCAGGGGTGCGTCCGTGGCGTCGAGCACGAGGTCGCCGTACGGGGCGGACACGCTGATCACATCGCCCGCCCGGAGGTGCTCGTGCAGATGACCCGAGACCTCTCCGTCCGGCCCCGTGCCGCCGCGCACATGCTTGACGGTGATGGAGCGCACCGACGCACCGGGCGGGTTGGTCAGGCTGTACTGACGGATCTGGCGCGCCCCGTCGGCCAGTTCGACCTGGACCGAGACGTACTGGCCGGCTTTGAAGGCCGGTGCCGGGCGGCCGTCCGCGGGCCGCAGCCGGAAGGTGACGACGTCCGCGGTCTCCTGGACCCGCTCGGTCACCTCCCACGGCCGCCAGGTCCCGCCCGCCAGCACGCCCTGCTCGGCGTACAGCCGCCGCTCGATCTCGATGAGGGCATTGGCCATCAGCCAGTAGACCTCGTCCCAGGCGGCCGCCACGTCCTCGGTGACCGCGTCGCCGAGCACTTCCGCGATCGCGGCCGACAGGTGGCGGTGCACCAGCGGGTACTGAGCGGGGCTCACCCCGAGCGAGGCGTGCTTGTGCGCGATCCGGGTCAGCATCGCGTCGGGGCGGACGTCGGGGTGCTCCACCAGCGCGGTGGCGAACGCGGCGACGGCGCCGGCGAGGGCCTGCCGCTGGATTCCGGCGGCCTGGTTCCCCCGGTTGAACATGTGCCGCAGCAGCTCCGGGTGGGCCTCGAAGAGCTTCCGGTAGAACAGGTCGGTGATGGACTCGATGGCCGCGCCGACGGCGGGCAGCGTGGCGCGGACGGTGTCAGCGGACTTCTGGGAGAGCATCACCGGCTCCTAAGTGGTACGTGAGATTCGTATTCAACGGCGCGAAGAAACCCGGCGCGGCGAGCGTCGGCACACGGGCGGGGGAGGGTCTGGCGGGGGAGGGCCGGCTCGGCGTCCCCGGCGGGTTCACCGGTCCGTCCCGGGGCCCCGCCCGACCAGTCCGAGCAGGACGGGCCCGGTGGGGGAGTCGACCAGATCGGTGACCGTCAGCGGGTCGAGCGAGGAGAAGAACGCCTCCTGCGCCTGCCGCAGCGCCATCCGCAGCCGGCAGCCCTGCCGGAGCGGGCACGGGGTGTCGCCCTCGCAGTCGACCACCTCGGCGGGTCCTTCGAGCTCCCGGACCAGTTGGCCGACCGACGCGGTGCGGCCGGTCCCGGTGAGCACCAGCCCGCCGCCGCGGCCCCGTCGCGTCTCGATGAGGCCGAGGTGCTGCAGCCGGGCGGCCACCTTCGCCAAGTGGCTGTACGGCACCCGCATCTCCCCGGCGATCTGCCGCGCGGTGCACGGCTCGGCCCCGGTGACCGCCAGTCGCATGATGGCGCGGAGGGCCAGGTCGGTCGATTTCGTCAGCCGCATGACACCAGATTAGATAATACGAATCTCAGATGCAATTTATCGGGATGGGGCCCGCAGCGCACGGGTCACCGACCAGGCCACGGACACCATGGGCACGGCCACGATCGCGCCGACCACCCCCGCCATGATGCTTCCGCCGATCACCGAGATCGCCACCACCACCGGGTGCAGCCGCACCGCCCAGCTCATCACCAGCGGATGCAGCACATGTCCCTCGAACTGCCCGACCACGACGATGAGCGCGAGCACCACCGCCGCGATGACCGGCCCCCGCCCGGCCAGGGCCACCACCGTGGCCACGGCCAGCGCGATCGGCGAGCCGATCAGCGGGATGAAGGTGGCGAAGAAGACCAGCAGGGTCAGCGGCAGCGCCAGCGGCACCCGCAGCAGCAGCAGGGCCAGGCCGACCAGCGCCGCGTTGGCCGCCGCCACCACGATGATCCCCCGGGTGTACCCCGCGAAGGTGCTCCAGGCCGCCCGGCCCGCCCGGTCCCACGGGGAGCGGGCCCCCTCCGGGAGCTGCTCGCGGAACCACCGCCACATCCCGTCACCGGAATGCACGAAGAACAGCGAGCAGAACAGCCCCAGCACCGCCGCGGTCAGCGCCTCCACGATCCGGCCCGCGCTGCTGAGCGCGCTGCTGATGAGCGTGGCGCGATGGGTCGACACGAAGGTGCCGATCCTGTTGTGCAGCCCGGTCAGCGTGCGGTGCCGGACATGGAACGGCGGCCCTTCCAGCCACTGCGTGATCCGGCCGATCCCGCCCCGGAACTCGCCCACGAGCCGGCCCGCCTCACCCGCCGCCGCGGTGCCCACCAGCGCCAGCAGCCCCAGCACCACCAGCAGACTGCCGAACACCGCCAGCGCCACCGCGAGCGGCCGGGGCAGCCCGCGCGCCAGCACATCGGCCAGCGGCCGCAGCAGCGCCGTGCCCACCAGCGCCAGGAACACCGCGACCGCCACCAGCTGAAAGCGGCCCAGCACGGTGAACGCCAGATAGACCGCCACCCCGACGGCCAGCAGCCGCCACGCGTACGCGGCGGCCAGCCGCAGCCCCGGATGCACCCGATCGCTCGCCCCGTCCGCACCGGCCCCCCGGGGCCCCGCCGACATCCGCGCCACGGCTCGCAGCGCCCGGCGCGGACGGCTGCCGAGCGCCGCGTACCGCGCCCGCCCGCCGCGCCGGATCTCCGGACGCCGTCCGCCCTCCCGCCTCCGCGCCCGCTCCGGCGGAGGAGGGGACTCGCTGCTCACGCCGGTGCCACCACCCTCCGCGCCCGGTTCCGCACCCGGTCCCCGCGCTCCGGTTCCGCGCGGCGGGACGGGGCGGCCATTCTTCCCGTTATATGCCTGATGGGATGATTCAAGCAGGATGGCCGGGCACGCGCCTGATCACGACTCCGCCCGGCGAAGCCGACCGCGGCCGCCACGGGCTCCTCGAAGCCCCTCCCGCGAACCGGCGGGGGCTGTGGCGCTGTTCCCCACAGCCCCGGCGAACTCCATAATCGATCACCACGGTGCCTCATCCGCCGACCGCCCTCCGCACCGCAGCAAGGAGTTGCCGTGACGTACGACATCACCGCCATCCGCGCGCAGTTTCCCGCCCTGAAGGCCGGTTCGGCCCACTTCGACGGCCCCGGCGGTACGCAGACCCCCGTCCCCGTCATCGAGGCCATCACCGACGCACTGGCCCATCCGCTGGCCAACCGGGGGCGGGCCACGGCGGGGGAGCGCAACGCCGAGGCGATCGTCGCGGAGGCCCGGCAGGCGATGGCCGACCTGCTCGGCGCGGACCCCACCGCGGTCGTCTTCGGCCGCAGCGCCACCCAACTGGCCTACGACTTCTCCCGTACGCTCGCCACGACGTGGTCGCCGGGCGACGAGATCGTGGTCACCCGCCTGGACCACGACTCCAACATCCGCCCCTGGATCCAGGCCGCCGACCGGGCCGGGGCCACCGTGCGCTGGGCCGACTTCGACCCGGCCACGGGCGAGCTGACCCCGGACGACATCAGCGCCGTCCTGAGCGAGCGCACCCGGCTGGTCGCCGTCACCGCCGCCTCCAACCTCATCGGTACCCGCCCGGCCATACCGGAGATCGCCCGCCGCGCCCACCGCGCCGGGGCGCTGCTGTACGTCGACGGAGTGCACTACACCGCCCACTCCCTCGCCGACCTCGACCAGCTCGGAGCGGACTTCTACACCTGCTCCCCGTACAAGTTCCTCGGCCCCCACCTCGGCGTCCTGGCGAGCCGCCCCGAACTCCTGGAAACCCTCCACCCCGACAAGCTGCTCCCCTCCACCAACGCCATCCCCGAGCGGTTCGAGCTGGGCACCCTGCCGTACGAATTCCTCGCCGGGACCCGCGCGGCCGTCGACTTCCTCGCCGGACTGGACCCGCGGGCGCGCGGCAGCCGCCGCGAACGCCTGGCATCGGCGTACGCGGCCCTCGGAGAACACGAGGACGCGCTGCGGCTGCGCATCGACAAGGGACTGGCCGCGCTCGACCCGATCACGGTCCACTCCCGCGCCGCGGACCGCACCCCCACCCTGCTGCTGACCATCGACGGCCGCGACACCACCGACGCCTACCGCTACCTGGCCCGCCGCGGCGTGGACGCACCGTCCGGTTCCTTCTACGCCATCGAGACCTCCCGCAGACTGGGCCTCGGCGACACCGGCGGACTCCGCGTCGGCCTGGCCCCTTACACCAGCACCGAGGACGTGGACCGGCTGGTGGAGGGACTGTCGGACTTTCTGTCGTGACAACGCATCGCGCCCGGCGGCCCACGGCTGACACCCTCCCTCCATGGAACACACCGAGGTACTCGTCATCGCGGGACGCGCGGGCGTCGGCAAGACGACGGTCGGCTGGGAGGTATCGGCGCAGCTGCGCGCCGCGTCCGTGCCCCATGCGATCCTGGAGGGAGACTTCATGGCCCAGGTGCATCCGGCCCCCGAGGGCGATCCGCACCGCACGAAGATCGCCGAACGCAACCTGACGGCCGTCTGGGCCCATTACGCCGAACTCGGCCACCGGCGCCTGGTGTACACGAACACCGTGAGCGTGCTGCCCGCGACCACGGACATGATCGAGCGTGCCACCGGGCCCGGCGCCCGGATCGTCCGCGTCCTCCTCACGGCCTCGGACGCCACGGTGGAGGAGCGGCTGACGGGCCGGGAGCTCGGCTCGGAACTGGAGCGCGAACTGCGGGGCAGCGCCCGCAAGGCCCGCCTCCTGGACGAGCAGGCCCCCGCGGACACCCTGCGCGTGGCCACCGACGGGCGGCTGGTGGTGGACATCGCGCGCGAGCTGGTGGCCGCCACCGGCTGGACCGGCGGCGCGTAGCTGCAGCGGCGTCCCCGAGCGTCCTTCCGTCCCTGAGGCCCGTACGCAACCGTCGGTTCCCGCCCGCCGCCCGGCTAGGCTCAGCCGTGCGGCATGGTCCACGGCATGCGGTACGCACACGGAGGGAAGGCGCGGAAGCGTGAGGGACGGTCAGGAATCCATACGGTCGAAGCCCGCGATGCGCGCCGACGCCCGCCGTAACCAGCAGCGCATCCTGGACGCGGCCCGTGCGATGTTCAGCGAGCACGGCACCGCCGCGCCCCTGGACGACATCGCCCGCCGTGCCGGCGTCAGCATCGCGACGCTCTACCGCCGTTTCCCCGACCGCGCCGCGCTCTGCCGGCAAGTGGCCGTCGAGGGCTACGAAACCGTGCTGGCCGAAGCGCGGGCCGCCCAGGAGGTGGCCGAAGAAGGCGGCCCGGACGCCCCGCTGCGGGCCGTCGAACGCTTCCTGACCGGCGTGGTCGAGCAGCGCTCCCGCCTCGTCCTCCCGCTGTTCGGCGGCCCGGCCTTCCACGACGAGGAAGCCACTGCCCTGCGCCACCGCATCACCGGATCCCTGGAGGCGGTGCTCGCCCTCGGCCGGGAGTGCGGCGCGGTGCGCGAGGACGTCAACCCCATCGACCTGCTGATGGCCGCGGCCCTGATCAGCAGACCCCTGCCCAACACCCCGCCCGAGTGGCTCGACATCACCGCCCGCCGCCACATCGCCGTCCACCTCGACGGCCTCCGCCCCGGCGCCGGCCATCACCTCCGCGGCCCGGGCCCCGGCCATCCGGAACCGGAGCACGCCTTCAGCCGCGAGACGCCGGCCGCGGCGGAGAGCGCCCCCACCGGACACCGCGCGTGACAACGGGCCGTGGCCCCCGCCCGAAGGGCGGAGGCCACGGCCTGCGGAGCTTTTCCGGTCAGGTGCGGTAGGCGTAGTACAGGGAGTTCGGGTTGGAGGCGATGATGCTCGCCAGCGACTTCCGGTACGTGTTGACCGAGTGGTAGGTCATGTACGGCACACCGCTGGAGGAGCGGTATGTGACCATCATGGTGTGGTCCTTGGACCCGTCCCGGTCGAAGTCCATCTGCATGACGTCCCCGACACCCATGTCGTACACGTTCCCCAGGTTGGTCGCGCGCTTGGCGTCCAGTGTGAACCACGACCACTCGTTGGCGCCCACCCAGGACGTCGCCTGGGTGGAGGTGTCGTACCACCAGGTGCGGTAGTCCTGCCCGTCACCCGGCGCGTGCTTCCACCCGCCGGCCTTGAGGGCCTGGCTGATGAAGTTGGTGCAGTCCCCACCGGCCTCGTTGAACTTCCGGTAGGCCGGGTTGTAGTTGCTCCAGTACTTCTCCGCGTACGCGGCCATCGCCGCGTAGTCGTACGCGCCCGCCGGCTTGGTCGTCGACCGGGACGGCTTCGTCGTGGACGCGGGAGTCGCGCTGGGCAGGGCCGCCGCCTTCACCGCCACCGTGGCCGGCTCGTTGATGGCCCGGGGCCCGTCGTCGGTGGGCCTGATGCCCGTCAGCTCCCACTTCCCGCCGGTCCCGGCGGTGAAGCTCAGCTCGTGGTGCGCCTGGAAGCTGGTCGTCGCGGGCTCGTCCCCGCGGATCTTCTTGTACGTCAGCGTGGTGGTCTCCGTGGCCTGGACGATCGCCCGCCCGCTCGCGACGCGGGTCTTGCCCACGGTGACCTTGGTGTCGGCTTTCGTGTACGCCTCGCCGAGGGCGGCCAGCCGCGCCTTGCGGGTCCGCAGCGTGGACAGCGCCGTGTTCTCGGTCCGCGTCAGACCGGCCGACAGCCGCGCCTTCTTGGTGGCCGGTGCCGTCGTACGCCGCGCCTGCTGCCCGTCCAGCAGCGCCGCCGTACGCTCGGTGAGCACCGCGTCGGCCAACTGCCCGAAGGACGTGGTGGTCGCTCCGTCCACCACACCCGTCTGCGCCGCACTCGCGGCCGAAGCGGGCAGTGCCACGGCCGACAACGCCACCGTCAGTGCCGCCCCGGCAGCGGATCTGAAGGTCATTGATTTCACTATGTTTTCCCCTCCGCATCCCGGGCTGGATCGACCCGGGGGGTCGGATCCTTGCACAAGCGCCGCCTCTTTGGTGATTTTGTGCTCAGGTTGCGAAGTGGCATCCACGAGTTCTCCACTTGCGGCATAATGCGGATTTTCTTGGACTGGCCCGGACGGGCTGCCGCGCGGCGCCTCGTCCCCTGGGCATCCGAACACTGGCCGCAGGCTTCCCGCCGAAGTGTCCTGGATCGTGCTGTGTCGCGTGTCTCGCCGGTTTGGAGCAGGGTAGGTAGTGAGCCGAGTCGTACACATGTCGGGCGGACACAGGAACGCCGCACGCTTCGGGAGGTACCGAATTGAGCACCGCCGGCCAGGAGACACCCCGGGAAAAGAAGGAATTCACCCGATCCGGGCCACACTTCTCCGACCGGATCACGGCCGACAGCCGGGACGGCTGGCCGGTCGAGGCCGGGCGCTACCGGCTGGTCGTCAGCCGGGCCTGCCCCTGGGCCAGCCGGGCGCTGGTCTCGCGGCGGCTGCTCGGCCTGGAATCGGCCCTTTCACTGGCGGTCGCTGACCCCATCCAGGACGAGCGGAGCTGGCGTTTCACCCTGGACCCGGGGGAGCGGGACCCGGTGCTGGGCATCGCGTTCCTCAGCGAGGCGTACGACGCCCGTGAGAAGGAGTACCCGGGTGGCGTGAGCGTGCCCGCGATCGTCGACATCCCCAGCGGGAAGCTGGTCACCAACGATTTCCACACCCTCACCCTCGACCTCGCCACCCAGTGGACCGCCCTGCACCGGCCGGGGGCGCCGGACCTGTACCCGGAGGAGCATCGCGAGGAGATCGACGAGGTGATGGACGCGTTCTTCCTCGACGTGAACAACGGCGTCTACCGGGCCGGTTTCGCCAACCACCAGGAAACGTACGACGACGCCTTCCGGCGTCTCTTCGCCCGGCTGGACTGGCTGTCGGAGCGTCTGGCCACGCGGCGGTATCTGGTCGGCGAGACCATCACCGAGGCCGACATCCGGCTGTTCACCACGCTGGTGCGCTTCGACGCGGTCTATCACGGCCACTTCAAGTGCAACCGCAACAAGCTGAGCGAGGACCGGGTGCTGTGGGGGTACGTACGCGACCTCTTCCAGACGCCCGGATTCGGCGACACGGTGGACTTCGACCACATCAAGCGGCACTACTACCAGGTGCACACCGAGGTGAACCCCAAGCGCCTCGTCCCCCTGGGCCCCGACCTCTCCGGCTGGTCGACCCCGCACGGGCGGGAGGAGCTGGGCGGGCGCCCCTTCGGCGACGGCACCCCGCCCGGTCCGGTGCCGTCCGGTGAGGCGATTCCGGAGGCCGGCCGCGCCCGCTGAGGGGCTTCCGCAGCGGGTAGCGGGTAGCGGGCATCAGGGCCGGCGGGTGAGCGCCGCGGCGGTGTCCGCCGCGGTCAGCCCGAAGACGAGGGCGCCGGCGATACCGCCCGCGTAGGCGCGGTGCCACAGGCCGCCGGTGTCGGACCCGGCGGCGAGGAGTCCTGGCAGCGGCTCCCCGTTCTCCGCCAGGACCCGGGCCCGTTCGTCGATGCGCACGCCGTGGAAGGGGAAGGTGATGGCCGGCGCCGTCTCGATGACGTAGTACGGCGGTTCGTCCAGCGGCAGCGGGTCCAGCTCCCGGCCGGGTGCCGTGGCGAGCCCCGCTGCCGCGCGCTCGTTGAACCGCCGGACGCCGTCGCGGATGGAGTCGCCCCGGTATCCCCACTCCTCGGGCAGGCAGGCCAGTTCGTCGAGGTCTTCGGCCAGCCCCGCGCGGCCGCCGCGCTTGCTCGCCAGCGCGAACTTGTCCACGGCGACCGCGCCGTCGACGTAGGAGCCGACGATCCAGTCGCGGAAGACCCGGGCGTCGGCGACGAGCAGACCGCGGCTCTCCGGCTGGTCCAGCAGCGCCATGGCGGTGAGGTGGTCGCCCAGCGTCTCATCGACGAAGCGCTCGTTGCGCAGGTTGAACAGGAGCGCGTGCTCGCTGTAGTACAGCGACAGGTCGACGAAGTCCACCGGATCGGTGAAGGGTGTGCCGCTCGGCACGAGGTGGCCGTAGAAGCCCGCGTCCGCATGGCCGGTGGCCGCGCCGACGCCGGTGGCCAGACGGTAGCCGCCGCCCTGGTTGCCGGGGTGGGAACGGAGCTGCATGCGGTCGGCGTGGGGATGCACATGGGCGGTGCGGAGCGCGGGATCGCCCTGGAACCCCCCGGTCGCCAGGAGCGTGGCGCGGGCGCCGACCTCCCTGCCCGTCCCGTCGGGTGACCTCAGCCGGGCTCCCACGATGGCGTCGTGCTCGGTCAGCAGGCGTTCGGTGTGGGTGGCGAGCAGGATCCGGCCACCGCCGTCGAGGATGAGCCGGCGGCAGGTGTCGAGGTAGTGGTTGGTGTCGAACCGGTGTCCGCGGCCGAAGCTGAGGACGCGCTGGGCGTCCCCCACCTCCACCCCCACGGAGCGGATCCAGGAAACACCCTCGGCGAACCGGTCCACCAGGGCGCGCCTCAGCGCGCGGTCTCCTCGTGGATTGTGCCGGTCCATGATCTCGTGACTCGGGGCGGTCCACGCGTAACCGGCGAAACGAGCGGAGCCGCCGACATCCGCGCTCGTGTCCACGACCATCACGGACAGTCCACCGCGGACGGCACGGGCGCCGGCGGTCAGGCCCGCCATGCCCGCCCCGATGATGAGCAGATCGACGGCTTCCGTGTCCACGCGCGTCTCCTCCGGTCGGGGGTTCAGTAAAACCGAATCCAATTCACATCACAAGGGAGTTCGGCAACCTTGCCCGGACCTTGTCGGGGCCGCGACCGGCGCGGTAAGAGAGGTGAAGTCAATTCAACAAGCGTCGCGGGAGGTTGCCGTGAACCAGCAAGGGCCGCACACGGGACGGTTCGAGGGCAAGATCGCCATGGTGACGGGCGCCGGCTCGGGCATGGGAGTCGCGGTCGCCCGTCGGCTGGCCGCCGAAGGGGCCCGGGCCGTGGTCCTGGCCGATGTCGACGGCGCGAGCGCGGCGGCCGTCGCGAAGGACGTGCCGGCCGGCCGGGCGGTCGCGGTCGATGTGGCGGACGCCGCGGCGGTCGACCGCGCCGTCGAGGAGGTGCTGCGGCGGCACGGTGGGCTCGATCTGGTGGTGCACGCGGCGGGGGTCGACGATCCGTGGGCCAAGCAGCGCATCGCGGACGCCGTCGTGGAAGGGCGCGTGCCCGAGGTGACCGACGCGCTCGACGACGAGGTCTGGCGGCGCGTCATGCGGATCAACCTCGACGGCACCTTCCATGTGCTGCGCGCCTCGGTGCGGGCCATGCGGCCGGCGAAGGCCGGCGCCATCGTCGTGATCGGCTCGTCGTCGGCCTTCGACACCCCGGTCGGCTACCCCCACTACGCCGCGTCCAAGGCGGGGGTGCACGCCCTGTGCCAGGCCGTGGCCAAGGAGGTCATCCCCTCCGGCATCCGGGTGAACGTGGTCGCGCCGGGGCCGACCGAGACGGGCATGGCCGCGCGCACGCCGGAGGTGCTGCGCACGGGGTTCGCCGATCCGCGGGTGCGCCCGTACGCGACCCCCGAGGAGATCGCCGACATCGCCCTGTTCCTGGCCGGCGACGCCGCGGCGAACCTGGTCGGCGCGGTGCTGCTCGCCAACGGCGGCCGGTTCACCGCCTGACAACTGCATCCTGAATCCAATTCAGGTCGCTGCTTGCCGCTCCCGCCGTCGCCTCCCGGATCCATCCGAGAAATCCCCTCCCGAGGCTAGCTGTACTGAGTTCAGTTCTGTAGCGTCCCGGGCGTCGGCAAGGAACGGGATTCGTTTCCGTTCGGAAGGAGAGCCGGATCATGAGCACCACTGAGCAGCCCGCCCCGCCGGGGGCGGAGTCGTCGTCCTACGCTCCCCGCACGGTGCGCCGTGCGATGCTCGCCGGAAGCATCGGCACCCTCATCGAATACTATGATTTCAGCGTTTACGGATATCTCGCCGTGGTGATCGCCCCGCAGTTCTTCCCGGGCGACGATCCGGCGGCCTCGGTGCTGGCGGCGCTCGCGGTGCTGGCCACGGGCCTGGTGGTGCGGCCGCTCGGCGGCATCTTCTTCGGACGCCTCGGCGACCGGTGGGGCCGCCGCAAGGCCCTGGTGTCCTCCGTGCTGTGCATGGGGGTGGCCAGCAGCGTCACGGGATTGCTGCCGACCTACGACCAGATCGGTGTGCTCGCCGC
This sequence comes from Streptomyces sp. NPDC019937, assembly GCF_040631655.1. NCBI lineage: Bacteria > Bacillati > Actinomycetota > Actinomycetes > Kitasatosporales > Streptomycetaceae > Streptomyces > Streptomyces sp. NPDC019937. The sequence goes on along the minus strand of NZ_JBEYAL010000016.1, from coordinate 103,867 downwards.
GGTGCTGCTGTTCATCACCCGGCTGATGCAGGGCATCTCCTCGGGCGGCGAGTCGGTCGGCGCCTACACCTACATCTACGAGTCGGCGCCACCACGGCGCAGGGCGTTCCTCGGCGCCGTCACGCCCATCGGGTCCAACCTCGGCTTCATGTTCGCGGCCGCCACGGCCGGGGCGATCTCCGCACTCACCACCAGCGACCAGATGGCCACCTGGGGGTGGCGGCTGCCGTTCCTGATGGCCGTCCCCCTCACCCTGATCTGCCTGTGGGCCCGGTTGCGGATCGAGGACACCCCGGAATTCGAGGAGGCGGCGCGGCGCGCCGACATCCCCACCGCGCCGGTCCGGGAGGTGCTGTCCACCCACCGCACCGCGCTGCTGCAGTCCATCGGCCTGGCCATGGCCCAGGGCGGCGCCATCTTCCTCGGCCTGACGTACATCGGCATCTACCTGACCTCGAACCTGGGATACGACCCCACGCGGGTGTTCTGGCTGACCGCCGGGGTCGTGCTCATCACCGTGCTGCTCATGGTGCCGGCCGGGTGGCTCGCCGCCCGGTTCGGCTGCCGTCGCGTCCTGCTGGCCGGGATTCTGGGCTTCCTGGTGACGGCCTATCCCGCGATGATGCTCATGGGGCGGCACAGCCTGGCCATGGCGGGCCTGGCCTATCTGCTGTTCATGCTGAGCAGCGCGTTCGTGCAGGTCCCGGCTGCCAGCCTGTGGCCGCGTCTGTTCGAACGCCGGGTCCGGTACACCGGTATGGCGATCGGGTACAACATCGGCACCGTCCTCGCGGGCGGTACGGCTCCCTACATCGCGGCGTTCCTGGTCCAGCGGACGGGGAACCTGCTCTCCCCGGCGTTCTTCGTGATGGCGGTCTGCCTGGTCGGGCTCGCCGCCCTCTTCACCGTCCGCAAGGACGTCTAGGCCCTGTCCGGCGGATCTTCGCGGACTCGTGAAGATCCGCCGGACAGGACCTGGAAGCGTGGACGGCGGCGGTCACCGGTCAGGTTTCGTCCGCCGTGTGGGCGTGGCCGACATGGCCGATGGTCTGGCCGCCGTCGACGGGGAACTCCCCGCCCGTGGTGTAGGAGGCGTCGTCACTGGCGAGGAAGAGCACCATGCGGGTGACCTCGTCGGGCTCGCCGATGCGGGGCACGGGCTGCTGGGCGAACAAATCGGGTGAGGCGCTGCCGCCCATGGGTGTGCGGATGACGCCCGGGTGGACGGAGTTGACGCGCACCCCCGAGCCCGCCATGTCCAGCGCGGCGGCCTTGGTCATCCCCCGCACCCCCCACTTGCTCGCCACATAGCCGATGCCGTCGGCGAAGCCCATGAGGCCGGCGGCCGAGGAGATGTTCACGACCGCCCCGTGGCCACGGGCGCGCATGCCGGGCAGGACGGTGTGCATGCCGAGGAAGGCGCCCACCAGATTGACGTCGAGGATCCGGCGGAAGTGCTCGGGGGTCTGCTCCTCCACGCCGCCGAAGTGAATGATCCCGGCGTTGTTGACCAGGACATCCACGGGGCCGAGGGTGTCCTCGGCCGTGCGGACGACGGATCGCCACCCCGCCTCGTCGGTGACGTCGAGGTGGCAGTACCGCGCGTGGGGAAGTTCGCCCGCCAGGGCCTCTCCCTCCTCGTCCAACAGGTCACAGACGGCGACCCGGGCCCCTTCCGCGGCCAGCCCGCGGACATGCGCGGCGCCCATGCCCCGGGCCCCGCCGGTGACGACCGCGACCTTTCCCTCGAAGCGCATACGGGCTCCCCTTCCGTGTCCGTCCCGCGTCCATGAATTCCCCGAACAACAGCGATCAGGCGGCCCTGGCCGCGTGATCAGTCGGGCACCAGCACGGCCCGGCCCCGCACCCGGCCCCGGCGGAGCCGGTCGATCGCCTCCGGCGCGGCGGACAGCGGGAACCGCTCCGTCTCGACCGGCAGCGCTCCCGAACGCGCCAGCGCGACCACCTCGGCGAGCTGGGGGCGGGGGCCCCAGAAGGGCAGCGAGAGCCTGAACCCGGGTGGCTGAGCGCCCGGCTTGGAGACCGTCAGACGGCCGCCTCCGCTGCCGACGAGCGCGAGTTCACCGCCGGGCCGCAGGATGCCGGTGGCCAGTTCCAGCGTTTCCGCGGTGCCGACGAAGTCGAGTACCGCATCCGCTCCCGCGCCGCCGCCGCGCGCCCTCAGCACCCGGGCGGTGTCCGCCCGCATCAGGGTGCCGAAGTCCGCGCCGGAGCGGTCCGCGAGGGCCAGGGCTTCCTCCCTGACATCGACCGCCAGCACCCGGCTCGCCGTGGTCGCGCGGAGGATGCGCACCGCCAGGTGGCCGAGCCCGCCGATGCCGATGACGACGGTGGTGCTGCCCTCCCCGAGTGTGTGCCGGAGCCCGGCCACGGCGTGGTACGAGGTCAGACCGGCGTCGGAGAGAGGGGCTGCCTGTTCGGCCGTCAGATCGCCGACCGGCACCAGATGGCGGGCGGAGGGGACGAGCGTGTACGCGGCCATTCCGCCGTCCCGGCCCAGGCCGGCGCCGTGCCAGTGGAGGGTGTCACGCCGGTCGCAGTAGTTGTCCCAGCCCGCGGCGCACCGGCCACAGGTGCCGCACCCCCACGGCCCGTAGAGCACCACCCGCTCGCCCACCCGCACGCCCTCGGCGTCCGGTCCCAGGGCCGCGACCAGCCCGGCGACCTCATGGCCGAGCGTGAACGGCGGCCGGTAGGGGAGCGCCCCCGCGGCCGCGTCGATGACGTGCAGATCGGAGTGGCACAGCCCGGTGGCCTCGACCCGCAGCAGGACCTCCGCGCCGTGGGGCACGGGCTGCTCGACGTCGATCAATGCCGGGGGCTCGCCCCACGCGGTCAGCCGCAGTGCCCTCATCGTCACCGTCCCAGGTCTTGTCGGGCCGCGGCCGCCACGGTAACAGAGGTGAAGTAAGTTCAATAGTCGGTGCTGGGGCATGGCCGGTCCGATGCGGGGTCTTGCCGGGTCGAGGCTCCCTGTCTACGGTCATGAATTGAGTTCAATTCTCAAATTTGATCCCGTCGTACGAGCACGGTGGAGCCCCCATGAACCCTCGCCATCCCGAGATCGCCCCTCAGCTCCTCTCCGAAACGGATGAACAGCGGCAGCTGCGTACCGTCCTGCGGGACCTCTGTGCCGAGGCGAGCGGTCCGGAGGACGTCCGTAAACATCTGGCCACCCCGCGCGGATACGACGAAGCCCTCTGGGCCCGGCTCGCGGGCGAGATCGGCGTCCACGGGCTGGCCGTCCCCGAGGAGTACGGCGGGTCGGGCTTCACGTTCGCCGAGCTGGCCGTCGTCCTGGAGGAAACCGGACGGGCCCTGTGCTGTGCGCCGCTGCTGCCCACGGTGGTCCTGGCCGCGCACGCCCTGCTGCACAGCGGTGACCGCGCGGCGTGCGAGCGCTATCTGCCCCCGATCTCCGACGGCACGCTCACCGCGACCGTTGCCGGATTCGGCGACGACGCGCCCACGGTCACCGCCGAGCGGGGGAGCGCCGGATGGGTGCTGCGCGGGCGGGCGGACTTCGTGCTCGACGGCGCCGGCGCGGATCTGCTCCTGGTGCGGGCCGAGACCCCCGGCGGACCCCGGCTGTTCGCCTGCGAACCGGACCCCGGCACCTGCCGGCGCACGCCGCGCCGCGTCCTGGACGAGACGCGCCGCCAGGCGCTGCTGGAGTTCCGGGGCGCGCCCGCCACCCCCGTGGGCACGGCGGAGGCAGCCGAGGCCACGGTCGCGGCGACCCTGGACACCGGACGGGCCGCGCTCGCGGCCGAACAGGTCGGCGGCAGCGCCCACGCGCTGGACGCCACGGTCGAATTCGCCGCCCAGCGCCACCAGTTCGGACGGCCCATCGGCTCCTTCCAGGCCGTCAAGCACCGGCTGGCCGATGTGCTCGTCGCGCTGGAGGCGGCGCGCTCGGCATCCGCGTACGCCACGGCCTGCGCCGCCGTCGCCCCGCCGCAGCTGCCGGTGGCCGCCTGTGCCGCCGCCGTGGTCTGCTCCGAGACCTTCCGCCTGGCCACGGCCGAGTACGTCCAGCTGCACGGCGGCATCGGCTTCACCTGGGAGCACCCGGCCCATCTGTATGTGCGCCGCGCCCGCAGCGGCGAGGCGCTGTTCGGTACGGCGGACCGGCACCGGACCCGGCTCGCCGGACTGGCTCTTGAATCCCGTTCGAGTTGATCGACGCCTACCCGTCCCGATCAAGGGGTTGACAGGGCGGGCTCCTGCTCCCAGAGTTGTAATGAATTCAGTTCAGTTTCGAAGGGGTGAGGGTATGACCGTGGAAGACGAGATCCAGTTCGAGCGTGACGGCCACGTCGCCCGGGTGTGGCTCAACCGCCCGTGGAAGAAGAACTGCGTCACCGTGCCGATCCTGGACCGGCTCGACGAGATCATCACCGAGGTCGACGAGGACCCCGAGCTGCGGGTCCTGGTGGTCCGCGGACGCGGCGGCACCTTCTGCTCGGGCTTCGACCTGGACAGCCTGAAGGCCGAGTACGTCGGCAAGTCCAACGCGATCGACGTGGCGGTGAAGTCCGCGAAGGTGTGCGATCGCCTCTACTCGATGAAGACCCCCTCGGTCGCGGTCCTGGAGGGCTACGTCACCGCCGGCGGCTTCGAGATCATGATCTCCTGCGACTTCGCCATCGCCGCGGACGACGCCAAGATCGGGGACTTCCACATCCGCCGCGCGCTGTTCGGCGGAGCCGGCCCGATCTACCGGGTGCCGCGCATGATCGGCATCCGCAAGACCAAGGAGCTGATGCTCACCGGCAAGCTGCTCTCGGGCGTCGAGGCCACCGAGTTCGGGCTCATCAACAAGTCCGCCCCGGCCGAGGAGCTGGACGCGACGGTCGAGGACTTCATCGGGGACCTCACCGACAAGAGCCCCTTCATGATGTGGCTCACGAAGATGACGATCGACCGCAGCCTGGACGCCGACACCCAGTCGCTGATGGTGATGGAGCACCTCGCCGTGGGCGTCGCGCTCAACTCCGAGGACGCCAACGAGGGCGTGTCGGCGTTCCTGGAGAAGCGCGAGCCCAAGTGGCAGGGGCGCTGATCCGGATGGCCACGGATCCGCGGAGCCCGGACCCCGGGCTCCACGGCTCGCGCTGCTCCGGCTGCGCGGTGACGGTCTATCCCGCGGAGGACGCGTGTCCGCGCTGCGGGGGCTCCGCCGACCCGGCGGCCCTCCAGGGCACGGGCATGCTGTGGACCTGGACGGTGCAGCGGTATGCCCCCAAGTCGCCGCCCTACCAGGCCCCGCCCGGAGGCTTCACGCCGTTCGCACTCGGCTACGTCGAGCTGGCGGAGGGCGTGCGGGTGGCCGCCGTCCTCGACGTCGACGACCTCGAGGACATCCGCATCGGCATGCCCCTCACGGTGACCGCGGGCCCCGGAGTCCCGCGAGCCAGGCCCACCACCCCCGGCGAGGAGGGATCATGAGCACCGACGTCCTGATCTGCGGCGCCGGGCGCACCCCGTTCGGCCGGTCCGAGGCGACCGGCCGGCAGCTGGCCGTCGGCGCGGTGAACGCCGCGCTGGCGGACGCCGGCATCGAGTGGTCGCGGGTGCGGGCCGCGTTCGGCGGCAGCGACAGCGCGGGCCTCGCCGACACCCTGGTGGCCCAACTCGGCCTGACCGGACTGCCGTTCATCAATGTCAAGAACGGCTGCGCCACCGGCGGCAGCGCGCTGATCTCCGCCGTGAACGCGATCCGCTCCGGCATGGCGGATGTCGTCCTGGCCGTCGGTTTCGACAAGCATCCGCGCGGCGCCTTCGACCCCAGGCCCGAGGACTGGGGTCTGGGCGCGGAGTACGGCAGCGACGGGCTGATGGTCACCACCCAGTTCTTCGGCATGAAGATCCAGCGCTATATGCACGACCACGGGATCACCCCGAGGACCCTCGCGCTGGTCGCCGAGAAGGCGTACCGCAACGGTGCCCTGACCCCCGGGGCATGGCGCCGCGAGCCGCTGTCCGCCGAGGAGATCCTCGGCTCCGGCATGGTCAGCGACCCCCTCACCCGCTACATGTTCTGCTCCCCCGGAGCGGGCGCGGCCGCGCTGGTGCTGTGCTCCCCGGAGGCCGCCCGCACCATGGACGGCTCGCCGGTCACCCTGCGCTCGGCGGCGGTGCGCACCCGGCGCTTCGGCTCGTTCGAAGTGTTCAGCCCGTGGATCCCCGCGGGCGAGCTGACCAGCGTCAGCCGCGACGCCTCGGCCGCCGCCTTCGAGGAGGCGGGGCTCGGCCCCCGCGACGTCGACGTCTGCCAGCTCCAGGACACCGAGAGCGGCGCCGAGGTCATGCACATCGCCGAGTGCGGGTTCTGCGCGGACGGCGAGCAGGAGCGGCTGATCGCCTCCGGTGCCACCGGCATCGGCGGGGCGCTGCCGGTCAACACCGACGGCGGCTGCATCGCCAACGGTGAACCCATCGGAGCCTCGGGGCTGCGCCAGGTCTACGAAGTCGTCCAGCAGCTGCGCGGACGAGCCGGAGAACGCCAGGTCCCGGGCCGCCCCCGGGTCGGCTTCACCCATGTGTACGGCGCCCCCGGCGTCAGCGCCTGCACGGTGCTGTCCCGCTGAACGTCCCGCCGGTCGGAGGTGGAGAAGGAAGTGGCAGAAGAGATGAGCGGCATCCCGGAACCCGAGGAGTTCCGCACCGGGGCCCGGCAGTGGCTCCGCACGGTCGCCCGGCCCCGCGCCGCCGACGGGGAGTGGGGCAGCGGCTCCGACTCCGTCGCCGTGTTCGAGAACTGGACCGAGGAGCAGGAGCGCGAGCACACCGCCCGCGTCCAGGAGTGGGAGCGCATCCGCTACGACCAGGGGTGGTCCGCGCTCACCTGGGAGGAGTCGTACGGGGGCCGGGGCCTGCCCGCGTACTACGAGCAGCTCTACCGCGCCGAGGAAGCGGCCTTCGACGTGCCCCAGCGTCCCGAGATCTTCCCGGTGACCCAGGCGCTCGTCGCCCCCGCGATCGCCATCTGGGGCACCGAGGAGCAGAAGCGGCGCTGGCTGCGGCCCATGCTGCGCACCGACGAACTGGCCTGCCAGCTGTTCTCGGAGACCGAGGCCGGATCCGACCTCGCCGCGGTGCGCACCAGGGCGGTGCGCGACGAGGGGGGCACCGCCCGCTCGAGCGAAGCCGAGAGCGGGGGAGACTGGGTGCTGACCGGGCACAAGGTGTGGACCTCCGGAGCCCGCGTCGCCACCTGGGGCGTCGCCGTGTGCCGCACCGATCCGGACGTGCGTAAACACGCCGGCATCACCGTCTTCCTGGTGCGTATGGACGCGCCCGGCGTCACGGTGCGGCCCATCCGGCAGATGACCGGTGGCTCCAGCTTCAACGAGGTCTACCTCGACGGGGTGACCGTGCCCGACACCGACCGGCTCGGCCCGGTCGGCGAGGGCTGGCGGGTCACGCTCAGCGTGCTGGCCGCCGAGCGGCTCGACTCCGGCAGCCTCGGCCTCGACAACGCCGACCGGGCGCTGGACCTCGCCGCGCACCTGCCCCGCCCCCTCACCGGCGGCGAACGGCAGCGGGCCGCCGACCTCCACATCCGCACCCTCGTCCAGCGGCTCATCGGACTGCGGGTGACCGCCGCCCTGGTCGCCGGGCGCGAACCCGGCGCGGAGGCCTCGGTCGGCAAGCTGTACGCCACCGAGACCATGCGCCGCACCAGCGACCTGGTGTCCGAGCTGCTGGGGCCGAGCCTGGTGGCGGACACGGGGGAGTGGGGCACGTACGCCTGGACGGAACACCTGCTCGGCGCCCCCGGCTACAGCATCGCGGGCGGCACCGACGAGATCCAGCGCACCATCCTCGCCGAACGCGTCCTCGGCCTGCCCAAGGAGCCCGCCCGATGAGCACCGCCACGAAGGGGCCCGAGCTGGCCGCCCGGGTCCGCGACCGGCTCGCCACACGGCATCCCGGCGCATCGATAGGGGAGCTGCGGACCCTGCCGGGCGGCCACTCCGGGCTGACCTACTCGGTCACCGCGGGGGAGGCCCGGTACGTCGTCAAGGCGGTGCCGCCCGGGCAGCGGCCCGTCGGACGCAACGACGTCCTGCGCCAGGCCCGGGTGCTGGGCGCGCTGGCCGGGTCCACGGTGCCGGTGCCGGGCGTCGTGGCGGTCGACGACACCGAACCCGCCTGGTTCGCCATGGACTTCGCGGCCGGGGAGGCCGTCGAGCCGGTCCTCGACGAGCACGAGGTGCCCTCCGCGACCGCCCGCGCCCGGATGCTGGAGATCGCCTCCGTCCTGCGGCGGCTGCACACCACCGATGTGCACACACCCGGGCTCGACGCGCCCGAACCGCTCGACGCCGCGGGCGAGCTGGAGCGATGGAGCCGCACCCTGCGTGCCGTTCCCACCGAACTGCGGCCCGGCGGGGAGGAGTTGCTGGCACGTCTCGCCGATGGCGTACCACGCGGCCTCCCGCCGGTGCTGCTGCACGGGGACTTCCGGCTCGGCAATGTGCTGTGCGTGGACGAACGCGCCGTGGCCGTCGTGGACTGGGAGATCTGGAGCGTCGGAGACCCGCGGATCGACCTCGGCTGGTTCCTGCTCTTCGCCGACCACCGCAACTTCCCCGAGCTGGGGCAGGCCGTGCCCGGTCTGCCCGACGAGGCCGAACTGCTGGACACCTACCGCGACGGCGGCCCCGCGCTGCCCGCGATGGACTGGTTCCGGGCACTCGGCCGCATGAAGATGGCCGCGATCATGGGCCACAATCTGCGCCGCCACCGCGAGGGCAAGCACCACGACCCGGACCAGGAGCGCCTGCCGCCCACCATCGCCGCGATGATCCGCACCGCACGCGACATCCTCGGCTGATCCGGCCCACTGAACAGGAGCCATCGTGGATTTCGGATTCTCGCCACGCGCGAGTGAACTCTCGGACCGCATGCGGTCCTTCATGGAGGAGCACGTCTTCCCCGCGGAAGCGGTGTACGACCGGCAGATCGCCGAAGCGGACGACCCGCACGCCCTGCCGCCGGTCATGGCCGAGCTGAAGGAGAAGGCCCGCGCCGAGGGCCTGTGGAACCTCTTCATGGCACACGGCGACTGGGGCGCGGGACTCACCAACCTCGAATACGCGCCACTGGCCGAGCTGGCGGGCCGCTCCATCATCGGCCCCGAGGTGTTCAACTGCTCGGCGCCCGACACCGGCAACATGGAACTGCTCGCGCTGTACGGCACGCCCGAGCAGCAGAAGCGCTGGCTGCGCCCGCTGCTCGACGCCGAGATCCGCTCGTGCTTCGCCATGACCGAGCCGGAGGTCGCCAGCTCCGACGCACGCAACATCCGCACCAGCATCACCCGCGACGGCGACAGCTACGTCGTCAACGGCCGCAAGTGGTACACCTCCGGGATCCTCGACCCCGACTGCGAGCTCATCATCGTGATGGGCAAGACCGACCCGGACGCGCCCACCTACCGGCAGCAGAGCATGCTGCTCGTCCCCCGGGACACCCCGGGCATCACGGTCCTGCGCGACCTGCCGATGTTCGGCTACACCGACCGGCTCGGACACGGCGACGTGCTCTTCGAGGACGTCCGCGTACCGGTGGAGAACATCCTCGTCGGTGAGGGCGAGGGCTTCGCGCTCGCCCAGGGACGGCTGGGACCTGGGCGGATGCACTACGCGATGCGCGCCATCGGATTCGCCGAGCGCGCCCTGCAACTGATGTGCGAACGCGTCACCGAGCGCACCGCCTTCGGCGGGCCCCTCGCCGACCGGGGCGTGGTCCGGGAGTGGATCGCCCGCAGCCGCATCGACATCGAGCAGGTGCGCCTCCTGGTCCTCAAATCGGCCTGGCTCATGGACACCGTCGGCAACGCCGCCGCCCGCATGGAGGTCGCCGCGATCAAGGTCGCCGCGCTGGAGGTCGCCCACAAGGTGGTCGACCGCGCGGTGCAGGCCCACGGCGCGGCGGGGGTCAGCGACGACACGGTACTGGCCCGGCTGTACGCCATCACCCGGGCGCTGCGCATCGCCGACGGCCCCGACGAGGTGCATCTGCGGACGGTGGCCCGCCAGGAGCTCGCGCGATACAAGAAGAAGACCGACACGGAGACGGGGGCGGCGTGAGCGCCAACAGCCTCGACGGCAAGGTGGCCGTCATCACCGGTGGATCCCGCGGTATCGGCCTCGGCATCGCCACCGCCTACCGGGCGGCCGGCGCGCACGTGGTGATCGCGGCCCGCAAACCGGCCGGACTCGCCGAGGCCCGCGAGGAACTGCTCCGCGTCAAGGGCGACGGCGACGTGCACACGGTGGTCGCCAACGCCGGCGAACCCGAGCAGGCGGAAGGCTGCGTCGAGGAGACCATGTCCCGCTTCGGCCGCCTCGACGTCCTCGTCAACAACGCGGCCACCAACCCGTACCACGGCGATCTGCTCGACCTGGACCTGCCGCGCGCGGAGAAGACCGTCCGCGTCAACCAGTACGGCATGATCGCCTGGACCCGGTACGCCTGGCGCGCCTGGATGGCCGAACACGGGGGAGCGGTGGTCAACATCGCCTCCGTCGGCGGGCTCATCGTCGACCCGCACATCGGCTACTACAACGCCACCAAGGCCGCCATGCTGCACATGACCCGGCAGCTCGCCTACGAGCTCGGGCCGCGCGCCCGCGTCAACGCCATCGCCCCGGGACTGATCAAGACCGAGCTGGCGCGGGCGGTGTGGGAGGCGCGCGAGGAGATCCTCACCGCCAAGCTGCCGCTGCGGCGCCTGGGCACGGTGGAGGACGTGGCACAGGCGGCGCTGTTCCTGGCCTCCGACGCCTCCTCCTGGATGACCGGCCAGACCCTGGTGCTCGACGGCGGCGCGACCGCCCTGCCGATCGGGGTGGACGGATGAGCGCGCCCCTCGCCGCCGACGAGCTGTTCTCGCTGCGGGGCAGGACGGCGGTGGTCACCGGCGCCTCCGCCGGGCTCGGCGCACGCTTCGCCACCGTCCTCGCGCAGGCCGGGGCCACCGTGTTCGCCGCCGCCCGGCGCATCGACCGGCTGAAGGAACTGGCCGACAAAGACGCCCGCATCCACCCCGTCGCCTGCGACGTCTCGCATGCCGAGGACCGCATACGGCTGATCGAGACCGCGCGGACCGCCGGAGGCCACGTCGGCATCCTGGTCAACAACGCGGCCACCTCGGGCGAGACCCGCGCCGAGGACGAATCCCCGAGCGCCTTCGCCGATGTCCTGGGTGTCAACCTCACCGCGCCCTTCCACCTGGCACGCCTCGTGGCGGAGGCACCCGCCGAGCAGCACGCGCCGCCCCGGAGCGTCATCAACGTCTCCTCCATCCTTGGCCTGGTGACCGCCGCCCCGCTCGGCGGCGCGAGCTACTCCGCGTCCAAGGCCGGACTGATCGGGCTGACCCGGGAGCTGGCCGGACAGTGGGGCACGAGCGGGACCCGCGTCAACGCGCTCGCCCCGGGCTGGTTCCGCACCGAGATGACCGCGGATCTCTTCGGCGACGAGCGCTCCAGCCGCTGGGTGGAGCGCAACACCCTGCTGCGGCGCGGCGGGGAGAGCCATGAACTCGACGGCGCGCTGCTGTTCCTCGCCTCGGATGCCTCCTCGTACTGCACCGGGCAGGTCCTGACCGTCGACGGCGGATGGACCGCGCGATGAGCGTCGGCATCGAGATCGACGACGGCCTGGCCCGCGTCACGCTGCGACGGGGCGAGGCGGGCAACGCCATCGGCCTGGAAACGGCGCGCGGACTGCTGGCGGCGGCGCGGACCTGCGCCGCCGAGTCCGTACGGGCCGTGCTGCTGACCGGCGAGGGGAAGTCCTTCTGCGTCGGCGGCGACTTGAGGGAGTTCTCCCGGCTCTCCGGCGCGGCACTGGAGGAACACCTCACCGCGGTGACCGGCGCGCTCCACGACGCGCTGCGCACGTTCGCGGCGGGCGACGCGCCCGTGGTGGCCGCCGTCCAGGGCGCCGTCGCGGGCGCGGGGCTCGGCCTGGCCGCGTCCGCCGATGTGACCCTCGCCGCCGACACCGCCTCGTTCACCGCCGCCTACACCGGCATCGGCTACACACCCGACGCCGGGGTCAGCTGGTTCCTGCCCCGCCTCATCGGCCCCAAGCGCGCCCTCGATCTGCTGCTGACCAACCGTCGCGTCACCGCGGCCGAAGCCGCGGACATCGGGCTGGTGAGCCGGGTCGTCGCCCCCGCCGAGCTGGCCACGGAGGCGGCGCGCACGGCCGAGGCCCTGCGCCGCGGACCCACCGCCGCCTTCGGCGCCACCCGCCGTCTCGTCGCCGCCGGACTGACCGCCGACCTCGGCCCGCACCTGGACCGGGAGGCCCGCGCGATCGCCGCCGCGGCCGCCTCCGGCACCGGCCGGGAGGGCGTCGCCGCCTTCCTGGGCAAGCGGACACCCGACTTCACCCGCGCCGCCCCCAGCACCTGAGTCCCCAACCCATGGAGCCCGCCATGTCCGAAGCATTCATCGTCGGAGCCGTCCGCACCCCCGTCGGCCGCCGCAAGGGCGCGCTCAGCGGGGTGCACCCCGCCGACCTCGGCGCTCATGTCCTGCGCGCCCTGCTGGAACGCACCGGCGCCGACCCGGGCGCCGTCGACGACGTGTACTTCGGGTGCGTCGGCCAGATCGGTGCCCAGACCGGCAACGTCGCCCGCACCGCCTGGCTGTCCGCGGGACTGCCGCAGCACGTGCCCGGCACCACCATCGACCGTCAGTGCGGTTCCTCCCAGCAGGCCGTGCACTTCGCTGCTCAGGCGGTCGGCTCCGGCGCCGCCGACCTGGTGGTCGCCGGCGGGGTGGAGGTGATGAGCCTGGTGCCCATCGCCAGCCCCATGTACGTCGGGGAGCAGGCCGGCCTTGGCAGCCCGTTCGCGGGGGACGGCTGGCGCGAACGCTTCGGCGACCAGGAGGTCTCACAGTTCCGCGGGGCCGAACTGATCGCCGAGAAGTGGGGCATCTCCCGCACGGACATGGAGGAGTACGCGCTCACCAGCCACCAGCGGGCCGTCGCCGCCCAGGCCGACGGCGTCTTCGACGACGAGATCACCCCGGCCTTCGGCCTCACCGCCGACGAGGGCCCGCGTGCCGACACCACCCTTGCGAAGATGGCGGGGCTGAAGCCACTCGCCGAGGACGGCCGCCTGACCGCCGCCGTTTCCAGCCAGATCTCCGACGGCGCCGCCGCCCTGCTGATCGCCTCGCAGGACGCGGTGCGCCGCCACGGTCTGACGCCGCTCGCCCGCGTGCACACCATGGCCGTCGTCGGCTCCGATCCGATCCACATGCTGACCGGCCCGATCCCCGCCACCGAGAAGGTCCTGGACCGGGCCGGGCTGCCGCTCGGCGCGATCGATCTGGTCGAGATCAACGAGGCCTTCGCCTCCGTCGTCCTGGCCTGGCAGAAGGAGATCGGCGCCGCCCCGGAGCGGGTCAACGCCTTCGGCGGTGCGATCGCGCTCGGCCATCCGCTCGGCGCCACCGGGGCCCGGCTCATGACGACGCTCGTCCACCAGCTGCGCAGGACCGGAGGGCGCTATGGCCTGCAGACGATGTGCGAGGGCGGCGGCATGGCGAACGCGACCGTGCTGGAGCGCCTTTGACGCACACCGGGCCCAGGCGGGCCGGATCGGCCCGCGTCGATTGGCAACTGAGTTCAGCTTGGGGCTACTCTCGGGTACCGACGAGGTGGACGGCGGCCAGGAGACGGGGTCATGGCGACAAGGGTTGAACCGGAAGCGGGACCGAGGTCCAAGCGCGCCGCCATTCTGGCGGCCGCCGTCGGCTGCTTCGGCGAGACGGGTTTCGAGGCCACCAAGTGGTCCACCGTGGCCGAGCGGGTCGGCATCGGGCAGACGGCCCTGTACCACTACTTCGAGTCCAAGACCCACTGTCTGCTCACCATCATGCGGCTGGAGCTCCAGCGGTCCCACGACAAGTTCACGGAGGCGACCGCGGGCGTCACGGACCCGGTCGAGGCCCTGCGGGCGGCCGTACGCGCGGCGTACGAGGTCTCCGACCACGAGGTTCTGCAGATGCGCATCCTGCACAACCACATGGACCTGCTCTCCGGCCCGCGCAAGTCCAAGCGGGAGGAGGCCGAGCGCGTCGAGGCCCGGCAGCTGGTCCAGCTCGTCGAGCGGGACTGGACGAACCTGCTGGTGCGGGGCATGTCCCAGGGCGTGTTCCCGCTTCGGGACGCACAGCTGCTGGGTGCGGGCGTGCTCGGCCTGATCGTCAGCGTCTGGCGCTGGTACCGGCCCTCGGGCCCCACCCCGCTGTCGGAGATCAGCGAGCTGATCGAGGGCGCCTGCGTGCGGATGGTCGCCACGTGACGCGCTGAGCGACCCTGCCGCTCCAGCCCCCGGTGGACCTCCGCCGGGGGCTTCGCCATGCCTGCCGCCGTGCTCGCCGCCGGTGCTCGCCGCCGGCGGCCGCCGCCCGTGGCCGCCGCCCGTGCCGTGTCCGCGCCGAAGGCGCAGGATGGTCTCGCACGGACTCTTGTCAGCCGTGTTTCGGCGGGCTTACGATTCAAACTGAATTGAACTTGAGTCAATTTGATCAGACCCCTCGATGAGCGCCCGCCGACCGAAAGGGCCCCTCATGGTGTTGCGCGCGTATCTGGCCGGTATGGACAGCAGGCATCCGGAACGGACGCTCGACCTGCTGGAACCCGACTTCCGGTTCCTCATCGCCCTGCCGGGCAAGGAGATCACCGGCACATCCAAGGAAGACTTCGCCGCGTACATCGCCGGCCGCAACCCCGTGGACCGGACCCATGAGGTCCTGCGCCACAGCCGGGACGGCGACCTGGAGACCGTGTACGGAGTGGTGACCGAGGGCGGCCGGTACACCGGCTCCTTCCACTCGGGCGCGGTGATCACACCGGGCGGACTCATAGCCCGCTACCAGGCCTTTTTCACCACCTCCTTCCAGCTGGTCGACTGGGGCCGGGCATGACGGACACCCCGGACCCGGCACCCTTCCTCACCGCGTGGTTCGCCATCCTCGACGGGGACGAACCCTCCAGGATCCTGGACCTGATCAGCGACGACTTCTCGCTGTCCATCCTGTTCTCCACCGGCGGCGGCGACGCCACCGACTTCGCCGGGGGCCGCGCCGCCCTGGTCGGCTACCTCGAACAACGCGAGAAGGGCACCCGCACCCACCACCGGCTGGCCGCCACCACGCTCGGCCGGGACGAGTTCTTCCTGGGCGAGGTGCGGCGCGCGGGCGTCCCCGAGGCGAGCTTCGTCGCCGCCGGGCGGGTGAACCGCGACGGGCGGCTGCAGCGCCTGCTGATCGGGCGCTCGTCCGAGATCCGCTTCACCTGACCGAAGCCCGTCCGACCCACCGACCCGACCCCGTGCGGAGGACCCGCCATGTACAACCTCGTCCTGCTGGCATCCCGGCCCCCGGAGTGGACACACGAGCGGTTCATCACGTGGTGGCGCGGCGACCACGCCGAGCTGACCCGCCACCTGCCCGGACTGCGCAGCTGGCGGCACACCGAGATCGATGCCGCCCTGGAGCCGCGCTCCGAGGGCTGGGACGGCATCTCCGTCCTCGGCTTCGATTCCCCCGAGGACCTGAAGGCGGCGCTCGCGAGCCCCGAGTGGGCCGCCGCCGTCGCCCAGGTGGGCGACATGAAGGGCCGCCGCATCGCGGTCATGGGGCACGAGGCGGAGCTGTTCGCCGCCTGAGCGATCCGGCCCGACCAGACGGAGTTCGGCACAGCGCAACGAGGGACACAATGCGACAGGTAGTGCGGGAGTTCCAACGGCAGGCCGCCGAGGCCGACTTCACCGCCGTCATCGACGACACGGGCAGCCATACGGCCCGGCAGCTCCTGGAGGAGGCCACACGGCTGGCCCGAGCGCTGTCGGCGGGCACGGCCGACGGTTCCGTCGGCACCGTCATGATCCAGGCGGACAACTCATGGCGCACGGTCGCCGCCACCCTCGCCGCGGGCCTCAGCGGCGGGGACGGTGGGGTCATCGCGCTGGTCAACCGGCACACCACCCGGGCCGAATTCGCCAGCGCCTGGGAGGACATCCGCCCGGACGCCGTCGTCGCCGAACCCTCGGCGATCGACGAATGGGCGGTGCCCGAACGGCTGCCGGGCCCGGCGCGCACCGTGCTCGACGGCTGGACGTGCCTGGCCACACCGCACCAGCGCGAGGTGTCCCGGTGGTCGGGCGGCGTCCTGATCGGCCTGACCTCCGGATCGACCGGGCGGCCCAAAGGCGTCGTACAGTCCGAAGCGGCCCTGCGCTACGCCGCCACGACCACCATCGACGTCAACGGCCTGTCGCCGGGCGACGCCGTCGCCGCGATCGTGCCGCTGTCGTCGACGGCCGCGTACTGCTTCGGCGTCTACCTCGCCCTCCTGCTGCGCGGGCCGCTCGTCCTGACGGGAAAGTGGGACAGGGCCGTCGCGCTGCGGCGGATGGCCGACACCGGCGTCCGCTGGACCATGTGCGTACCGACCATGGCGTTGCAGATGGGCGACGAGGCGGCCGGCTCCGGCATCCTCCGGGGCGTCCGGTCGATCACCGTCGGCGGCGGGCCCATGGACCGCGCGGCCCTGGCCCGGGCCGAACGGTCCCTGGGCACCCGGATCCTGCGCGTCTTCGGCATGTCCGAATGCCTCGGCCACACCTCGCCGAGCCCCGAGGACCCCGAGGAGATCCGGCTCGGCAGGGACGGCCGCCCCTTCCCGGGCACGGACGTCCGCGCGGTCACCCCCGACGGTCAGGTGGCGGGCCCCGGCGTGACCGGCCGGGCCCAGGTGCGCGGCCCCTCCCTCTTCCTCGGCTACGCCGGAGACGGCCGGGCCGTTCCCCCGGCGCTGACGGAGGACGGCTACCTGCCCACCGGCGATCTGCTGATCGTCCACGAGGACGGCACCCTCACCATCATGGGCCGTGAGAAGGACATCATCATCCGGGGCGGCCGCAACATCGACATCACCGAGATCGAGCGCGCGGTCGCCGGACACCCGCGGGTGGCCCGGGCGTGTGTGGTACCGGTCCCCGACGACATCCTCGGCGAACGCGTGGCGCTGCTCGTCGTCACCACGGACGACCGGCCCCTCGACCTGGCCGAGGTGACCGGCCACCTGGACAACATCGGACTGTCCAAGACCAAGTGGCCCGAATACGTGTACGGTACCGACGAGTTGCCCCAGACGAAGGTCGGCAAGCTCGACCGGGGCGGCGCCCGGGACCTGGCCGCCAGAATGCGTGCCCGCGAGGCCGACCGGCCCTGACGAGGCCGCGTACGCACGCGCGAGCGCGTGCCACCTGGGCAGGCCATCCGGCGTGATCCAGGCAGTACACCGAGGAGGACCATGACAACGCGGTTCGATCAGGGCCCGTGGGCGGCGGCCGGAGTCCAGACCGTACAGCCCGGGGTGCACCGCGTACCCCTGCCGCTGCCCAACGACGGCCTGCACGCCGTGAACGTCTACCTCCTGGAGGACCTGGACGACGACGGCGGCCTCGTCATGATCGACGGAGGCTGGGCGATCCCCGAGGCGCGCAAGACGCTCGAGGAGGCGCTGGCCGCCATCGGCCGCGACCCCGGCGACATCAGCCACATCCTGGTCACCCACATCCACCGTGACCACTACACCCACGCCGTGGAGCTGCGTCGGCTGCTGGGCTCACGCGTCTACCTCGGCGCGGGGGAGCGCCCGGGGCTGGAGATGCTCGACCGGCTGCGCAGCAACCAGCCCGTCGGCTCGCTGCGCACCCTGCGCGCGGCGGGGGCCGGGGAACTCGCCGACCGCATCGAGGGGATGGACCACGGCGGCTACGACCCGAGCGTGTGGGAGGCCCCCGACCGCTGGCTCGGCGCCGAAACCCTCCGCTTCGGCGACCGCGAGCTGCGGGTCGTCCCCACCCCCGGGCACACCAAGGGCCATGTGGTCTTCCTGGACGAGCAGCGCGGCCTGCTGTTCTCCGGGGACCACGTCCTGCCGCACATCACCCCCTCCATCGGCTTCGAACTCGCCGAACCGGGCGGCCGTCCGCTCGCCGACTACCTGGACTCGCTGCGGCTGATGACCCGCTACGCCGACGCCCGCCTGCTGCCCGCGCACGGTCCGGTCACCGACAGCGCCCACACCCGGGTCGCCGAGCTGCTCGGCCACCACGACGACCGGCTGGCCGGGAGCCTGACCGCGCTGGGCGAGGACACGCTCGACGCCCACGCGGTGGCGCGGCGGCTCACCTGGACGCGCCGGGCCGTGCCGTTCGGGAGCCTGAACGCCTTCAACCAGATGCTCGCGGTCAACGAGACCGCCGCGCACCTCGATGTCCTCGTGCTCCGCGAACAGGTGGCGGTGGCGTTCGCCGACGGCGTGAACCAGTACACGCGCGTGCGGTGATGGCCCCTGCTCAGTGGGTGCGCAGGCCTTCCTTCACCGTGTCGAAGACGGGACGGTAGGTGTCCCACTTCTCCTCGGGCGCCGAGAGGTAGACGTCGTACTCCTTGTCGCCCTCCCGCCCGAAGCCGAGGTCGATGGCGCGGAACGTGCGCACTCTGCCGGCGAACGTGCACTCCCAGATCGCCGCGGGCCGCCCCCGGAAGGTGGTGCGGTCCAGGCGCAGCCGCTGGTACACGTCGTAGTTCTTCTTCGTGTTCGCCTCGATGTCCCGGAAGTGCGCCACGGGCGTCGGACCGGCGGGGTCCACCATGCCGATGGTGATCTCGACCAGGCCGGAAGGATCGATGTACTTGGCGCCTTCGCTCGTGCGGTCGCGCAGCTTCCATCCGTTCGGTACGGGGAAGGAGACGCCGAGCTTCTTCTCCTCGACCAGGTGGTAGCCGTGGGGCACGGGCGGGGGAGTGGCGGCGGGGGCCTTCGCCTTGCCGCCGCCCCGCTGCCCACCACCGTCCTGCAGCCCCCCGCCGTCCGGCCACGGATACAAGGCGCCGGCCACCGCCACGGTTGCGAGCCCCGCGACCGTGGCGCTCCACAGGACACGACGGCGCTTACGACGGCTGCCGCCGGTCGGCTCGGGCGCGGCCACGGGCCCTGACGACGGCGGGGTGACGGCCGCGGGGTGGCTCACGACCGCGTCCGGGGCGTCCTGCCGCGGCGCCGTCGGCTCCGTGGCCGCCACGGCCCGCAGCCGCCGCTCCGTCTCCTCCGCCGACGGCCGCTCGCCGGGCTCCCTGGCCAGCAGCGCCTCGATCAGCGGCGCCAGCGGCCCGGCCTGCCGCGAGGGCGGCAGCGGGTCGACGGCGATGGCGTAGCCCGTCTCGATCGCCGTATCCCGCCGGAAGGGTGTCTGCCCCTCCACCGCCTGGTAGAGCGTCGCGCCCAGCGCCCACAGGTCCGAAAAGGGCCCGGGCTTACGGCCCCTGATCCGCTCCGGCGCCATGTACTCGATGGAGCCGATCATCTCGCCGGTCCGGGTCAGCGTCGACGTCCCGCTGGTCACCGCGATGCCGAAGTCGGTGAGGACGATCCTGTCGTCACCGAGCAGCACGTTGCCGGGCTTGACGTCACGGTGCAGCACCCCGGCCGCGTGCGCGGCCCGGAGCGCGGCGATCATGCCCCGGCCGATCCGCGCCGCCTCCCGGGGCGGGACGGTACCGCGCTCCTCGAGCAGCGCGCCGAGGGTGGTGGACGGCACGTACTCCATGACGATGCACGGCTGCCCCTCCTCGTCGTCCACGACGTCATGGACGACGACCACGTTCGGGTGCGTGATGCGGGCGGCGCTGCGCGCCTCGCGGCGGGCGCGCTCGTACAGCGTGGAGATCTCGTCGTCGGAGAGGTGGTGCGGGGCGTGCAGCCGCTTGAGCGCCACCTGGCGGCCCAGCACATCGTCCTCGGCCCGCCACACCGTGCCCATGCCGCCGCTGCCGATCCGCTCGGTCAGCCGGTACCGCCCCGCGACCAGCCGCCCCTTGTCCGACACCGCATCCCTCTTCGTTCTTCCCCGCCCGTGCCCGATGTGCCCCGACACGATAACCGGCGCGAGTGCGCACGCCCTCCACGGGCCTCCCCGCGTGGCGGGTACTGTCCCGCACATGGCGATGATGACTCCGGCGGACGGCCAGTGGCTCGACCGCGCACTGCAGTTCGCCGGGCTGACCTGGACGTACCCGGCCTACGAGGACCTTTTCGTACGCAATGGCTGGCACCTGTCCGGACGTGACGGCGAGCCCGTCATCCATGAGATGGAGACGTGGCCACCGCCCGGCGAGGAACGGGACGAGGGCTGGCACCTGTGGATCGGCAACCACCCCGGCTGCGAGGAGGAAGGGACGGAGGTGGCGTGTGCCCACCCCGGATGCCGGGAGGACCGTGGGGTGCTGATGCCCCTGGCCTACGGCGCGTTCGAGGTGACCGAACCGAGCGGGGAGCCGCTGCCCCCGGAGGAGGTCTGGGAGTTCGACGCCTTCACCGGATGGCGGTGGCGGCCGGAGGCCACCGAGGACGACTGGGCGTCGGCGTACCGGGCGGCCGAGGAAGCGCTGCGCGCGCGGCTGGGCGAGCCGGTGCCGCGGCCGCCGGAGGAGGACCTGGAGGCCGAGCGGGGTGTGGTGTGGGAGTACGGCGATTCCTCGGTGACCCTCTTCGAAGGCGCCGAGCTGCTGCATGACGGCCAGTACGACTGGATCTGCGTCGAGGTGCGCCCCCGGGACACGCCATGAGCCGGGGGCGCCGAAGGGTTCCGCCTCCGCGGGTGGTGCCTCAGCAGGTGGTGTTGGTCTGGGTCAGCAGTCCCAGGCGCCAGGGAAGCTGGGAGTAGTCGCCGCTCGCCGAGGGGTTCATGCCCTGGTAGAGGAACTGGAGACGGCAGGGGTTGATGGCCATGGTCTGGTCGTTTCCGGTCCGGATGAGTTCGCCGTGGCTGATGTCGCGCGTCCAGGCGCCGGCGGGGAAGGTGACGTTGTTGCTGCGGGCGAAGGGGTTGGACTCGGTGGCGGCCAGCGGCTGCCACCGGCCGGTGAGGCCCTGGGCGGTGAAGGAGCGGTAGTAGCGCCTGCCGTCGCTGCCGATGGCCTCCATCATCAGCAGATAGGTGCCGCTCCCCTGCACCCGGTAGACCGCCCCGCCCTCGAACAGGGCGGACTTGGAGTCCTGGAGGACGAGTTGGGTGTTGCGGAAACCGCCCGGGAACTCCCCGACGCTGGTCTCCGAGCGGAAGACATGGCCGTTGTCATCCGCTGAGAACAGATAGCACATGGCGCTGTCGCAGATGACCCAGTAGTCCAGCGTGCCCGAGCCCGCCGCGTTGTCGAAGGTCCTGGGCGCCGACCAGCTCCGGGGGTTGCCGGGGTCGGTGCTGGTGGAGTAGGACGGCGGGCCGGTCTGGTACACGAGGTACCACAGGCGCTCGGGCGCGAAGTAGAAGACCTGGGGCGCCGCCGCGTACCGGTTGCCGATGTCGGGGTTGGTGTCCAGATACGTCAGCGGCGCCGAACCCGCCTGCGACCAGTCGGTGAAGCTGGTGTAGGCCATGCTCCAGGCACCCTGGGTGTTGGCGGTCGTCATGAAGACATGCCACTTACCGCCCGCCTGCACCACGGTCGGGTCCTTGACCGAGACGACGGGATGGGCGGCATCGGGTTTGGGCGCGATCAGCGGTCCGCTGGAGGACCACTGGAAGCTGTCCGGCAGCTGTGCGGAGGACGTTTCGCCTGCCCGGGCGTTCGTGGCAACGTCGTTCGGGGCCAGCGCGGAGGACGGCTCGGCGGGGATGGCGAAGAGCGACATCGCCAGACCCAGCAGGAGCACCGCGGCCGCGTGAAAGGCGCGCGGGCGGTGGTGTCGTCCTGGAAGCATGAGGGGCTCCAAGGGGCGTCGGGGCCCGCCGCACGAACACCTGGTGCGCCCTGACGGATCCGGAACGGTGGCGCGTGGGAGGGCCTTACCGGAACGGATGGTGCGGGTGAGTGTGCTGTCGTGCCCGGTTCGCGTACGGCTCGGTGTGCGGTACACCAACCGGTCCGGCCCCGCCCGGTTCGGAATGTCGAACGTCGGTCGGGATCTCGGATGACATGGATGATAGGGGGCTCACGAAGCGCGTCAATACCTCGCGCATCCACGGGCGGCCGGAACCGCGCGCCGGTGGATTGCGCTCTGTCGGGGTGGGGCCGGGTCGGGCAGGCTGGCTCCGCCGGGCCTGTGGGGACCGGCCGGGGACGGACGAAGGGGCGTGGGCGCGTGAGAGGGCAAGCCGTCGAGGACGTGCGCAGATCCGGCGCCGCCGACGAGAACGGCCGCTGATGGCGGGCGGCGAGCGGGGCGGCCTGTGGGGCCGGCTGGTGGACGCGTTACGCGGGCACGAGCGCGGACGCTCCCTGGAGGAGGAGGGGGAGGTCTGGACGTACACCCCGCCCGGCGCTCCGGCCGGTTGCCGGCAACTGCGGGTGTGCCGGGTGCCGGACGGGGACGACTTCGCCCGGCTCACCTGGCAGGTGTGCGACGAGTGCCGGAGGGGCCTGGTGCGGAAGATCCGGGTCGACGACCGATGGCAGCGCCGGGGCTACGGGAGCCGCATGATGACGCGGGCCCTGCGCGACTGCGCGACGTACACCTGGACGACCACCAAGCAGTCGGAGTTCGGCGAGAGCTTCTTCGCGGCGCTCGCGGCGGCCACCGGCATCGAGTTCAGCCCCCAGTCCCGGGCCTGCGACCATATGCGGGCCGCGCGGAGCGCCGCCCGCGGCGAGTCCAGGAGGGAGCCCCCACAGCCGTACGACAGCCCTGGTGAGCCCCGTTGGACTCACCAGGACGGGCTGGGCTGAGCCGCCGGCCGGGCTACCGTCCGCCCGCGCCTTCGACCAGCACATCGCTCGCCGAGCGCCGGACGACGACGCGCCGGGGCTTCCGGGACGCCGCCCCCTCGGCATCGGACGGATGAGGCGGGTGAGGCGGATGAGAGGGGACCAGGCTTCTCAGCGCCTGGGAGGGCTCGAGCCCCAGTTCCTCGAGCAGCACCCGGCGGCACTGCTCGAACTGCCGCAGCGCCGCGCCTCGGTTGCCGGCGGCGAGATGCGCGGCGATCAGCACGCGATGCGCGCTCTCCCGCAGGGGTTCCGCGCGGACCGCGGCGAGCCCGGACGCGACGGCCTCACCGTGGCGGCCCGCCGCCGTCAGCCGCTCGGTCATCGCCTCCAGGGCGTACAGCCGCAGTTCGTGGTACTGCTCCTGCTCGACCAGCACCCACTCGTTCTCCGACCACTCGGGCAGCAGATCGGACGAGAGGTCCGCCCGCGTCCGGGCGGTGAGGATGTCGTCGCACGGGTGTGCCATGTCGAGCAGCTGGTGCGCGCGGGTGGCCGCCGCGTGGATGTCGACGTCGATGTGCCGGGCGATCGCCAGTTCCTGCGTGGACGCGTCGATGACCTGATGTCCCGTTCGGGTGGCGCGCCACAAAGACGATCTGAGGTTGGCGTTCGCGCGGGACGCCGTAACGTCGGGCCACAGCATTCCGGCCACATACGTTCGGGTGCGCGGCATGTCCTGCAGGGCGAGGAACGCGAGGAGACGCTGGGCACTGGAAGAAAGGGGAACGCGTTTGTGATCGACCGATAGTGCGAAGCTTTTGAGCAGCCTCAACGTTATGACGTGGCCTTCTGCGCTCATCGGCCCCCCGGGCGATATTGGCTGCAGTGAATGATCCCCTAACGGCAATCGGGATGCCGCCCAGCTATGTTACGAGCAATTCATGATCGTGTGTCCGGCCCTTCGGGTACAGAACGCTATAGGGCCGGGCATCACCGGGACGTCGCGGAAACGTCACCCGTCGGGATCACGTACGGGATCGAGTAACTGATCGAGCCAGGCGCGCACCGCGATCAGCACATCGTCGACCGCGCTCACCGCGGTAGGAGGCGCCTGGTGCCGTCCGCCCGTCCGCACAA
The DNA here is from genome assembly GCF_040631655.1 of Streptomyces sp. NPDC019937. NCBI lineage: Bacteria > Bacillati > Actinomycetota > Actinomycetes > Kitasatosporales > Streptomycetaceae > Streptomyces > Streptomyces sp. NPDC019937. The sequence continues at coordinate 79,943 of NZ_JBEYAL010000016.1, read as the reverse complement.
TGCGCGCCCGGAAGCCGTCCGGCCTTCCCTCTTCCACCCACACTCGGAGGATCAGGACGCCGGCCTGCTCGGAGTGGATTTCCATGAAGGAAAATATGCCTTATCCCTGTCACCCCGCCGTTGTCGGTCCGTGACCGCCGACGTCATCGTCGTGCGGCGGAAACGGGCTGGTGACGCTCGTGTGATGGGTGAATCGCGATTGGGCCACGCCGGGCCCGGCATCCTCATCGAGGCGCGCTTTCGGGCGTCGGTTCACGCTTTCGGGTGCGGAGCGCGGGGAGGATTCGCATGGGTGACTTCGGCGTCATCGCCGACGTCTCGACGGCCATCGTGGAGACCTTGACCCAGTCCTTGCGCGGGCTCAGCCAGGTGGATCCGCCGAAGGCCGAACTCAACGATCTTTCCGAGACGGTACAGACACCGCCGGCGAAACTCACGGTGTTCCTTTACGAGATCGCCGAGGACCCGACCTCGCGCAACCGGCCACCGGTGCGCTCCCAGCCACCCGACCCGCCGGTCACCCGCAAGCCGCCGATGGCTCTGCTGCTGCGCTATCTGATCACACCCTGGGGCGGTGACCAGGAGACCCAGCACCGGATGCTCGGCCGGGCGATGCAGACGTTCTACGACGACGCGATCCTCGACGGCCCGCAGCTGTCCGGCAGCCTGGCGGCGAGCACCGACGCGCTGCACCTCAGCCTCACCCCGCTCACCCTGGACCAGAAGTCCTGGGTCTGGTACGCGATCCAGAAGCCGTACCGGCTGTCGCTGAACTACGAGGTCCGCGTCGTCAACCTGGACTCCGCCATCGAGACGGCGGTCCGCCCGGTGCACAGCCGGGTCATCAGCGGGGCGGCGACGCCATGAGCCGTTTCCAGCCGCTGGAGCGCTCGGAGCTCCACAGCCCCGCCTGGTTCATCCCGTTCGACGACTACGCCCGGCGGGTGCGCGGCGCCGGGGTGACGGTCCAGCTGGACCGGTTCGAGGACGGCGCCTGGCTGCCGCTGGACGACGCGGCGGTCCGCACGCCCAGCGCCGCCTTCGCCTATCCGGGTCTCGGCCGGTGCGCCGAGCCGTGGACGGCCCTGCCGCGCCGCCACCGGGCCCGCTTCGCGGCCGCCGGCTACCAACCGCTGTATGCGGCCGACGACCAGCCGTTCTCCGCCGGTCTGGTGGGCGTCGAGTTCCTGGTGCACCCGTACGACGACGCCCATCCGCCGGCGGTGGCGACCGAACCGCGGCTGGTCCGGCTGCTGCCGGGCGTCTCCTTCCCGTATCCGCCGGGTGTGCGCACGGTGCACGGCGCCGTGGTCGACGCGGTCACCGCCGAGCCGATCGCCAATGTGCTGGTGGAGGCGCAGGGGCGGACCAGCCGGGACCTGACGCCATGGCACGAGCGCACCCTGTCCGACGCCACGGGGGCCTTCCGGCTGGCCCTGCGGTGGGAGGGCGAGAAGGCCGGTGAGCACGCCGTCGAGGAGACATTCCGCCTGCGGGCCACCGAGCGGCCGGGCAGGACCGGATCGCTGGTCGTGCGGCTGCCGCAGGACGCCGAGCGCCGGCACGTCATAGAGATCCGCGAGAGTTAAGGAGCCGTCCATGGCGGAGTATCTGAGCCCCGGGGTCTACATCGAGGAGGTCGATGCGGGCCCACGGCCGATCGCGGGGGTGAGCACCAGTACGGCCGGTATGGCCGGGGTCACCGTGCGCGGCCCGTACACCGGCAAGCCCAAGCTGGTCACCAACTTCCTCGAGTTCCAGAACACGTTCGGCGGGTTCGTCCCCGGGCCGGACCCCCTGATCCGGGACACCTGGGCGGGCGACCCCGCCGAGGGCGGCCGCTGGTGGCTGTTCCCGCTGGCGGTCAAGGGCTTCTTCGACAACGGCGGCCAGCGCCTGTACGTCAAGCGCGTCGCCAGCAAGCAGGCGACACCGGCCTCGGGCGTCCTCGGCCACGGCCTGGTGAGCCCGGTCGCCGGGGACGCCGCCAAGGGGGCGACCCGCCTGGAACTCGGCCACCTGATCGGGTTCACCGGCGTCGGGCAGCAGATCCAGATCTTCCGCGGCGACGACCAGCAATCGATCCACACCGCCGGTGTCGCCGCCTACGACGCGACCGCCCACCGGATCGAACTGGACGCCGCGCTGCCCGCGGAGGTCAGGACGGCCCGCGGCGACTACGTGCAGGTCGGCGACCGCAGCGCGGAGGAAACACTGGAGTTCACCGCCGTCAGCCCCGGCTCGTGGGGCAGCGGCGTCCAGGTGCGGATCCAGCCGATGGCCGCGGCCGCGCTGCCGGTGCTGCCGGATCCGCAGGAGGGTGCGCTGTTCGTCACCCAGCTGGCCGCGGACGCCGACGCGGACGACGAAACGATCGAGGTCGTCGCGAGGACCGGGCTCGTCCCCGACGCCGACGTCTGGGTGCAGATCGGAGCCGACCGGTTCCAGGCCCAGGTGGGCCAGCCCGCGGACGGAAAGGTCACGCTGACGCTGCCGTCCGGCACGTCCCATGAGGAGTGGCGCAAGGGGCTGCTGGTGCGCCGCGTGCGCCGGGGCAACATCTCGGCAGGACCGAAGCTGCGGGTCGGCGGAGCGAGCCGGCTGTACGAGGGCGCCGTCGTCCAGCTCGACAACGGCACCAACCTGACCACCCGCACCGTGGAGTCGATCGTCGACGACATCGTCACCTTCGACGGGGACGTGCTCGGGACGCTGTACGAAACCGATCGGCTGCACCTGGTCGAGGCGCAGCTCGACGCCCGGTTCACCGACCCGTCCGGGGCGGTGGTGAGGGAGACGTACCGCAACCTGCGGCTCACCGGCGACTCCCCGTCGAACCTGGTGACCACCCTGGCCGCCCGCTCGCGGCTGGTGGGGGCGACCGCGCTGTCCCACCTGTCCTCCGACCCGGCGATGTTCCCCGTGCCCGCGGTCGGTTCGTGGCTGACCCTGGCGGACGGCGACGACGCCTACGGGAGCCTGAGCGTCGCCGACTTCGTCGGCGAGGACGGCGGCAGCGGCAAGCGCACCGGGATCGCCGCGCTGGAGGACATCGACGAGGTGGCCGTCTGCGCGGTGCCGGGGGTGTGGTCGGGGACGGTCGAATCGGCCCTGATCACCCACTGCGAACTGCTCAGGGACCGGTTCGCGATCCTCGATCCGCAGGACGGACTGGACACCGAGGGCATCCTGGCGTTCCGCGAGCCGTTCGACACCAAGTACGCGGCGCTCTACCACCCATGGCTGGTCACCCGCGACCCGTCCACCGGCCGCGACACCGAGGTGCCGCCGTCGGGCCACATGGCCGGGATCTACGCGCGCACGGACGTGGAGCGCGGAGTGCACAAGGCACCGGCGAACGCGGTCATCCGGGGCATCCGGCTGACCGATGGCATCGCCCAGGACATCACCAAGCGCCATCAGGACCTGCTCAACCCCAAGGGCGTCAACGCGCTGCGGTTCTTCCCCGGAATGGGACACCGGGTGTGGGGCGCGCGCACGCTCTCCTCGGACAGCTCGTGGAAGTACATCAATGTCCGGCGGCTGTTCCTCTACCTGGAGGAGTCGATCGACGAGGGCACCCAGTGGGTGGTGTTCGAGCCGAACGACGAGGCGCTGTGGGCCCTGGTCCGCCAGACGGTCACCAACTTCCTCACCACGGTATGGCGCAGCGGCGCGCTCGCGGGCACCACCGCCGACGAGGCGTTCTTCGTCGCCTGCGACCGCACCACGATGACCGAGGACGACCTGGCCAATGGCCGGCTCATCTGCGTCATCGGCGTCGCGCCGGTCTTCCCGGCGGAGTTCGTGATCTTCCGGATCCAGCAGAAGACCCGCGAGACCCAACTCGCCTGAGCGCCCGAGGAGAAGTCACCATGCCGCCCGTTACCAGGGACGATCCGTACGCGTCCTACAACTTCCAGATCATCGTCACCAACGTCAGCGACGACGGGGTCGCGGTGAGCGGGTCCTTCACCGAGGTGAGCGGGCTGGAGCTGGAGGTTCCGCCGATCGAGTACCGCACCGGGAGCGAGGACATCACCGTCCGCAAGATCCCGGGGCTGAAGAAGTTCACCAACCTCACCTTCAAGCGCGGCATCACCGGCCACGTCGGCTTCTGGAACTGGGTGGTCGAGGCGCTCAACGGCAAGGTGCGGCGCACCTCCGGCTCGATCGTGCTGCTGGACGAGAACCGCCAGGAGGCCATGCGCTGGAACTTCGACCGCGGCTGGCCCACCAAGTACACCGGCCCCACCCTCAGCGCCACCAAGAACGAGATCGCCATGGAGACCCTCGTCCTGGCGGTCGAGAAGCTGGAGATCGACGCCTGACATGGCCGGCGAAGCGCTTCCCGGCGTATCCCTGACGTCCGCGACCCGTGGCCCGGCCACGGAGCCGCTGCGCACGGACGTGGCGGCGTTCCTGGGCCGGCTCCGCCGGGGCCCGGTCGGCACTCCGGTGCGCGTGGAGAGCTGGAGCGACGTCGTTGCCGCCTTCGGACCGCCGGACGGCGCCTTCGCCACCCCGTACGCGCTGCGCGGCTTCTTCGAGAACGGCGGCCGCACCGCCTGGGTGCTCCGCGTGTCCGGGCCGGCCATCACGGCCCGGACCCGGTGGGCGGCCGGTCCGCTGAGCGGCTTGGCCGCCACGGGCTTCGAGGTGGTCGCCACCAGCCCCGGCGCGTGGGCCAACGGTGCGCGCGTCGCCATCCGTTACCAGGCCAGCACGGTCGCCGGACCGCCCACCGTGGGCGTACGGGTCATGCTGCCCGGCGAGCCGCCCGAGACGTTTCCCGGACTGCCGCTCGCCGAGGTGGCCGACCGGCTGGCCGCGTCCCGCTACATCCGGCTGGTCCCGGACGGACCGCCGCCACCGCCGGGACGGCCCGGCCCGATCTCGATGTCCTGGGATCTGACGCTCACGGGCGGCGCCGAATCGGCGCCCACCCGCGACGCGTACGCGGACGCCGTGACCGCGCAGGCCGAACTGCCGGAACCGGCGCTGGTGGCGCTGCCGGACCTCGGCACGGATCTGTCCGGCACCACCCACACCGACCTGGTGCTCGAACTGCTCCGCACCGTCGAGCCCTCGCACGACCGCCTCGCCGTCCTGGACGTACCGCCCCGGCTGTCGTCGGTGGACGAGGCGGCCGGGTGGGTGGGCTCCCTGGCGGCCACCGGTGACTCCGGGCTGCTCGGCTGCGCCGCCGTCTACCACCCGCCGCTGCGCGTCCCCGACGGGCACGACCTGCGGACCGTACCGGCGTCCGGGCACGTCCTGGGCGTCATCGCCCGCCTCGACGGTGAGCGCGGCGCCCACCACACGCCCGCCAACGCCGTGATCCTGGAGGCGGTCGACCTCGCCGCCGAGTACCCCGAGCCACAGCAGGTCCGGCTCTTCGACGCGGGAGTCGACCTGATCCGGTGCACTCGGGGGCGCGGGCTGATGGTGTGGGGCGGGCGCACCCTGTCCGCCGATCCGCGCACCCGCTACATCGCCCACCGGAGGCTGACACATCTGCTGGTGCGGGCGATCCGGCGGGTGGCGGGCCCGCTGGTGTTCGACGTCAACTCGCCCGAACTGCGGCTGACCCTGGTGCGGGCGCTGACCTCCGTCCTCCTGTCGGCCTACCGGTCCGGGGCGCTCGCCGGTGACCGGCCCGAGCAGGCGTTCCAGGTGGTGTGCGACGACACCAACAACCCGCCCGAGCAGGACCCGGGGCAGCTGGTCTGCGAGATCGAGGTCGCCCCGGCCGTCCCCATGGAGTTCATCCGGCTCCGTCTCGTACTCGGCCAGGACCGAGACCTGGAGGTAATCGAGGCATGACCCTGGACCCCCTGCCCAAATACCGCTTCCTGGTCACCCTCGACCCCGGTGACGCCTATCTGCCGCCCGCGCAGGCACTGCTGCTGCCGCTGGCCGCGTCCGGCGCGTTCCAGGAGGTCACCGGGCTCGGCGCGCAGCTGGAGGTGACCAGCTACCCGGAGGGCGGCCGCAACGACTCGGTCCACCAGCTGCCGCTGCGCCACTCCTGGAACCGGATCACGCTCAAGCGCGGACTGGTGCGGGATCCGGGGCTGTGGTCCTGGTACCAGGCCGGGCTCGCCGACTCCCTCGGCGCCCGCCGCGACGGCGCCGTGATCGTGCTCGGCCCGGACGGAGTGCCCGGCGCGGCATGGGCCTTCCACGGCGGCCTCGCCGCCAAGTGGAGCGGCCCGGACCTGCACGGCGAGCAGAACGCGATCGCCATCGAATCGCTGGAGATCGCCCACGAGGGGCTGACGAAGGTCCTGCAGGACGCCGCGGCGGACGGCCTGTCGCGCCTGGGCCGGGGGAGGTGACCGGGGTGCCGAAGGTGACCATTCACCAGTTGGAGGTCCGGTTCCAGGTGGACGGCGACGACGGCGCCGTGTTCACGAAGCTGTTCAACAAGCACATCCAGGCCTGGGCGAAGCTGTACGAGGACCAGTGCGCCCGCGCCCAACGCACCGAGAGCGAGCGGAGCTTCGGCGACGGGGAGGCCCACCAGTGAGTGCCACCCCCGTGTCCTTCGCCCGCCAGGGCGCCGCCCGGGCCCGGCTGGAGATCGTCCGACCGGTGATCGCCGACGAGCGGCAGCGGCGGATCCCGCTGCGGTTCAACCCCACCGACTACAAGCTGAGCAAGAGCAACACCTTCGCCGAGATCACCATCCCCGGCCTGGAGACCCCGCCCCTGCAGTACGTCCGCGGCGGCACGGAAACGCTCACCCTTCAGGCGCTGGTGGACACCTCCGACACCCTGGAGAACGTACGGACCGCCTACGTCGACGCGCTGCGCAACCTGTTGCGGCCCGACAGCCGCGAACACGCCCCGCCGGTCGTCCGCTTCGTCTGGGACGAGGAGGTCTTCACCGGCGTCGTGGAGAAGCTGGACGTCAACTACCAGCTGTTCCAGCCGGACGGGGTGCCGCTGCGCGCCATGCTGGACCTCTCGCTCAAGGAGTTCCGTACGGCCGCCGTACAGGTCGCCCAGACCCCGCGCTCCTCGCCCACGGTGGAGAAGAGCTACGTGGTGCGCCGCGGCGACACGCTCAGCTCCATCTCCGCCGCGGTGTACCGGCGGCCCGACGCCTGGCGGGAGCTGGCGCGCGCCAACGGCATCAGCGATCCGCGCGACCTGCGGCCGGGCCGGGTGCTGACCGTGCCCCGGCTGCCATGAGGAGGGCGCGATGAGCACCCCGGCCCCGGAGGTGGCCCCGCCCGACCGGTACGCGCCGGAGTTCGACGTGCGCATCGAGGGCCTGGAGATGGACCCGTCCACCAAGAACGACATCATCGACATCAAGGTGAACCGCGACATCGACGAGATGTCCGGCTTCGACCTCACCCTGAACAACTGGGACGATGCCCACCTGCGGTTCAAGCACAGCGATTCGGCGGACTTCCGGCTCGGCGGCCGGGTCTCGGTCCGGCTCGGCTACGCCGACAAGCTGCTCACCGTCGCCACCGGGACCATCTCCACGCTCAGCCCGAAGTTCACCGACGGCGCCTCGCCCACCGTCCAGGTCAGCGGGGTGGACGGGCTGCTGCGGCTCAAGGACCGCAAGCCCACCGAGAACGAGACCAAGCTCTACCGCAACCTGCCGGACTGGCGCATCGCCGAGCAGATCGCCCAGCGCAACCATCTGCGCATCGAGGTCACCAGGGAAGGGCCCACCCACGACCTGGTGGTGCAGAAGAACCAGGACGACGCCACGTTCCTGCTGGAGCGCGCCAAGCGGCTGGACTTCGACTGCTACATCCTGCCGGACGCGAAGACCGGCGAGGACACGCTGTACTTCATCAAGCCGACCGACGGCCGCGACGGCCGCCCGATCCGGGTGTACCGGCTGGCGTACGCACCGGGGCTGACAACCGGCCCCACCGACCAGCCCGCGGGGCTGATCCCCAACCTGATCGAGTTCACCCCGACGCTGACGGTGTCCCAGCAGGTCAGCAAGGTCACGGTGCGCGGCTGGGACCCCCGTACGAAGCAGCCCATCGCGTTCACCGCGACCGCGGAGAACCTGCCCGCCGGGCAGAACACGGCCGACGGGCAGAGCGGCCCGCAGGCCGCCGAGTCCACCCTGCAGGGCCGCCAGGAGGTCATGGTCGACGCGCCCGTCGGCAGCGACCAGGAGGCCCGCGAACTGGCGATCAGCCTGCTGCGCGAGCGCGCGTACGAGTTCATCACCGCCACCGGCAAGGTGGCGGGCCTGCCCGAACTGCGGCCCGGCGACAACCTGGAGATCTACGGGCTCGGCCGCCGCTTCTCCGGCACCTATTTCGTCAAGCGGGTCGAGCACACCCTCAACACCAGTGGTTTCTTCACCCAGTTCACCGCACGGCGGATCCATCAGGGGGACCAGTGACCATGAGGGGCACGCCACGCGCCCGCTCCACCGACAAGCGCTACTACGGCGTCGTCGAAGCGCTGGTGGTGGAGAACGAGGGCGACGACGAGGGGCGGGTCAAGCTGAAGTTCCCCTGGTTCGACGACACCACCGTCACCGACTGGGTCCGGGTCGGCCAGCTGTACGCGGGAAACGGCTACGGCTCGGTGTTCGTGCCCGAGAAGGGCGACGAGGTGCTCGTCGCCTTCGTCCACGGCGACATGCGGTACCCGATCGTCCTGGGCGGCCTCTACAACGGCGAGGACAAACCACCGACCGCCCGCACCGGCGGCCGCGACCAGAAGATGATCCGGACCCGGCACGGCCACGAAGTGCTCCTGGACGACACCGAGTCCAAGGCCGCGGTACGGATCACCTCCGCCGCCGGACACGTGGTGGAGCTGGACGACCAGGGCAAGGCGGTGAAGATCACCGCGGCCGAGGGCGGCAGCGTCACCGTGACCGCGCAGGGCGAGATCACCCTCAAGGCGCCGAAGGTGACCGTCGATTCCCCGTCCATCAGCCTCGGCGGCGACGCCCAACCGCTCGCGCTCGGCAACGCGCTGCTCACGGCGTTCAACACCCACACCCACGCATCCGCCGGCAGCCCGCCGGCACCGCAGCTCAAACCGGCGGACGTGCTGGCGAAGAAGGTGAAGACGGCATGAGCGAGGAGTTCCTCGGGACCGGCTGGCGGTTCCCCATCCTGCCCGACGCCTCCGGGCGGCTCGGCTACGCCGTCGGCGAGGAGAGCATCGAGCACTGTCTGCGGGCGCTGCTGCTCACGGGTACCGGCGAGCGGGTCATGCAACCCGAACTGGGCACCCGCGCCCATGAGTTGCTGTTCGCGCCCGGCAGCGTGCAGAACCTGCGCGACTTGGAGCAGTCCATCGCCGCCGCCGTCCGCGACCACGAACCGCGCGTGGAGCTGGAGGAGGTCCGCGCGGAGGCCGACCCGGCCGACGAGTCACGGATCACCGTCTCGATCGTCTACCGCATCCGGCGCAGCAACACCAAGGCGAACCTGGTCTTCCCGTTCTACACCGGACTCACGGGCCTCACGGGAGCCGCTGGGGGGACGCCATGACCCTGCCCCCGCCCACGCTGGACGACCTCACTTGGGCCGACATGATGGCGGCCATCCGCCGCCGCATCCCCGCCGAGTCGGACGGCACCTGGACCCTGCACGCGCCCGTCGACCCCGGCGTCACCCTCCTGGAACTCTTCGCCTACCTCCTCGAACAGCGGCTGTACTGGCTCGACCAGGTGCCGGACGCGCTCGTGGTCGCGATACTGCGGCTGCTCCGCCTCGAACCGCCGCGCCCCGCCCGCCCCGCCGCCACCGTGCTGCGCCTCGCCGCCCGGCAGGAGGACACCGCCGTGCCCGTCGTCCCCGCCGGGACGGCGCTGACCCGGGACCCCACGGGCCGGATCGTCTTCACCCTCGACGACGACGTGGCCGTCCTCCCGCTCGCCGAGGGCGGCGAGATCACCGTGTGGACCGACCGCGACCGCACGGCGGACCTGCGGGCCCGCCGCGGCATCGCGCTGCTGGCGAGCGACGGCGCCCCGGCCGAGGTCCGGTTCACCCTGCCGCTCACCGGAGCGGATCCCGCGCCCGGCCCGATCTGCCTGCTCGTCGAACTGGACGCGCCCGCCGCGTGCGTACCGTCGTGGCTGCCCGGGGCGGTGGCCGACGTACTGCCGCCCGCCGAGCTGACCTGGTCCTGGTTCCGGCCGGGCACCGACATCTCCGGCACGTATCAGAAGGTCGAGGACGGCACGGCCGGGCTCAGGCGCTCCGGTGTCGTGCGGCTGCACCCTCCGGCCGACTGGACCACCGAGGACACCGGGCTCCTGGTGTCGACCCCGGCCGCCACCTACGCGGCCCCGCCCCGCCTTCTCCAGCTCGCCGTCAACGTGTCCGCCGCACATCACCGCACCCACCACATCGCGGACGGCGCCGACCTCCAGGAGCAGACCGGCGCCTGGCTCAGGCTGCCCGGACAGCATCTCGTCCTGCCGGACGCCGCCGACCAGCTCCTGGAGGCCACCCTGCGCCTGGCGGACGAGAGATGGACACCGGTGCCGGACTTCACCTTCGGCGCACCGGCCGACCGCATCTTCGTCCTCGACCGGACCGAGGGCGCGCTGGTCTTCGGCGACGGACTCACCGGACGCATTCCCCGCCCCGGTCCGGACGTGCACGTCGCCTACGCGACCGGCGGCGGCCAGGACGGCAACGGCGGCATGACCGCCAACTGGCTCCCGGCAGCCGACGATCCGGCCGGGCTCGGTGCGGTCTCCGCCGCCAACCTCGTACGGGCCGAAGGCGGCGCGGACCCGGAGACCATTGCCGAGGCGCGCCGGCGCGCGGCAGCGTCCCTGGGCGAGGTGACCCGCGCGGTCACCGCCGACGACTTCGTCACGCTGGCCCGTACGACCCCGGGCGTCGCCGTGGCGCGCGCCTACCCGGCCCTCGGCGCGCACCCCGGCTTCCCGTGTGCCACGGTGCCCGGCGCGGTGACCGTGCACATCGTCCCGGCCGCGCCCCGGGACGACCTCGCCCGCGAGGACTTCGTCGCCGCGCCGCTGCCCGACCCGGGCATGGTGTGCGAGGTCGCCACCCGACTGGAACACGCGCGGCTGCTCACCTCCGAGGTCTTCGTCCGCGGGCCCCGCTACCGCGATGTCGCCCTGCGCGTCGACCTGTCCGGCGACCCGGCCGACCGTACCCGCGTGGCCACCGCGGTCACCGTGGCGCTGCGCCGCTTCCTCGACCCGCTGGTGGGCGGCGACGACGAGGACGGCTGGCCGTTCGGTGAGCCGATGCGGCCCTCGGCCCTGCTGCGGGCCGCGCAGCGGGCGCTGGGGGACCTCGCGGACATCGCCGCCATCGGCGTCGGCCTCGACGGGGCCGACCCGGCCGAAGCCTGCGACGAGGTGCCGATCGCCGCCGGGGAGCTGCCCGTCCTGCGCACGGTGCGCACCCGGATCGTGCCCGCCGTCGAACCGGGGGAGGGGCTGGTATGACCGGCGACGTGTGGTGGGAGAGGGACGCCCGGGAAGAGGAGCGGACGGACGGGCGGACCGTGCCCGGCCCCGGACCCTGCGGCGTATCGCCCGAACTCGTCGACGCGACCCGCGAGGCGGTCCGTACCGCCGTACGGGGCCGCATCGCGGGCTACACCCCGGACTGGACCGACCCCGACCGCCAGGACGCCGGTGTCGCGCTCGTCCGCCTCTTCGGCACCCTCGCCGAACCCGTACTCGGCCGCGTCAACCGGCTGCCCGAGAAGGTGCTCGCCGAACACCTGGCGACGGCGGGCGTGCGGCGGCGCCCGGCCGGTGCGGCGACCGCGCTCCTGGAGTTCACCGTCAACCCGCCCGACGGTTCCTCCGTGCTCGTCCCCGCCGGATTCCAGAGCGCCGCCTCCACCCCGGCGGGACAGGTCGTCTACGAGACGGACCAGGACCTGTACGCCACGCCGGCCAGCCTCGGCGCCCTCGCCGTCCAGGAGGCCGGACGGCTGGAGACGCTGCCGCTGGGACCGTCCGGACCCAGCCGCCCCTTCACGCCCTTCGGCCGCGACCCGGAGCCCGGCAACGGGCTGTGGATCGGACTCGCCGGTCCCGCCGGCCCCTATCCGCGGCTGTCGCTGGGCTTCGTGGTCGTCGCCGCGCCCCCCGCGCCCGCCGCCTCCGGAGGGTCGGCGCCCCTGCCGCTGCCGCCCGCGCCGCTGCTGCGCTGGGACGTGCTGGACGGCACCCGGCTCGTCCCCGCCGAGGTGATGCGGGACTCCACCGCCGGGCTCAGCGCGAACGGGACCGTCGAGCTGAGGGTGCCGCGCTCCTGGCAGCCGGGCACCCCGCCCGGCACCCGCCCACGGCCGCTGCTGCGCTGGCTGCGTCTGCGGATCGCGCACGGCGCCTTCCCCGAGGCGGCGCCGGTCCTGTCCGGGCTGCGGCTGAACGTGGTCACCGCCACCGCCGCCCGCACCATCCGCGACGAACCGCTGCAGCCCGTCCAGGACGGCGCGGCGACCGGGCGGCGGCGCATGAAGCTCAGCCAGGTGCCCATCCTCGCCGGATCGGTGGTCATCGAGGTCGACGACGACACGGGCGGCGACGTGTTCGGCACCACCGCCGGAACCTCCACCCGCTGGCGCGAGGTGGAGAGCCTGGCCGGGTACGGGGCCGACGACCGGGTGTTCACCGTGGATTACGACAGCGGCGAAGTGACCTTCGGGGACGGCGTCAACGGCACGGCCGTCCCGCCCGGCTTCCGCAACGTCCGCGCCGTGCGCTACCGCGTGGGCGGCGGCAGCGCCGGTGCCGTACGGGCGGGAGCCGTGAGCGGCGTGGTGACCGCGCTGCCGTTCGTCACCGGCGTGGGCAATCCCTTCCCGGCCTCCGGTGGTACGGACGCCGAACCCGACGCCGACGTCATGCGGCGCGGCGTCGGCGAACTGCGGGCCCGCGGCCGGGCCGTGGCCCCCGCCGACTACGGTCAGCTCGCCCTGCGCGCGCCCGGCGCCTCGGTGGCCCGTGCCCGGGGCGTACCCGGACTGCACCCCGACTTCGCCGGGACACCGATCCCCGGCGTCGTGGGCGTCCTCGTCGTACCACCCGTACCACCGGGCGACGACACCGCCGAACCGCCCGTCCCCACCGCCGCCACCCTGCGCGCCGTCGCCGACTTCCTGTCCCGCGAAGCCGCGCCCGCCGGGGTCACGGTCGTCGCCGCCCCCGCGCCGTTCCGCCGCGTCGGGGTGGAGTGCTGGGTCACGCTCGACCCGGACCTCGACCGGGCCGCGGTCCTCGCCCGGGCGGGCGACGCGGTGCGCACCTACCTGGACCCGCTGCGCGGCGGGGAGAACGGCGGGGGCTGGCCGTTCGGCGGCGCGCTGCGGCACACGGCGCTGGTCCGGCGGCTGCTGGCGGTCGACGGGGTGCTGGCCGTCGACCGGCTCTCGCTCACCGTCGACGGCATGCGCCTGCCGCCCTGCACCGACCACGCCCTCCCGCCCCACACCCTGGTCTGGCCGGAGCGCCCGCTGCTGATCCCGGTAGGAGACCGGTCATGACGTGCACACCCCACCCCGCGACCTTCCGTCTGCTCGACGCCTATGTCGGCTGGGACGAGGAGGAGACGCACGACATCGTCGGGTTCGACGACCCGTCCGGCCTCCGGCTCGCCTATGGCGGCACCGCGCCCGAAGGCCCCACCAGGGGACAGCTGCTGCCCTGGTTCCCCGACCCCCGCCTCGCGCCGGGGTGCGGGCCGTGCGCCTGGTATCTGCTCGTTCCCGGCGAGCGGCGGCTGCTGCGCCGCGACGCCTGCGGCGCCTTCACTCCGGTCTGGCCGCCCGGCTGCGACCCCGGCCTGCTGCGCGAACCGGTCTCGGTCGCCGCGCGCGGACACCGGCTGGTGGTCGTGGACTCCGGCCGCGTCCTGGTGTGGCACCGCGAGGGCGCGCAACTCACCGGGGTGATCCGCGCCGAGCGGCCCCGCTGGGCCGCCCCGGCCCCCGGCGACGAGATCCTGGTGGCCTGTCAGGGCGGCACGGACCTGCGACGGTACGACCAGGCGGGCCGCTTCCGCGGTGTGCTCCGCACCGGCGCCCGCGGCGAGGTCATCGGCCTGCGCACCGGACCGGAGCGGACCGTATGGCTGCTCACCGACGACGGCGGACGGCTCACGATCCACCGGGGCGGCCACCGCCGCCCCTTCCATGCCGCCACTCTGGACGAACTGGCCGCCGCCCTGCCGCCGTCCGCGCTCACCTCGGCCGACGACGACGGGTTCTGCCTGAGCGAGCAGGGCCCGGACGGCCCCCGGACCACCTGTTACACCTGGCAGGGCCAGCCCCGGGACCCCGCGCCGCCCACCACCGACGTCTACGAGGCCAGTGGGTCGTACGTCACCACCCTCATCGACAGCGGCATCTCGCGCTGCCGCTGGCATCGGGTCCGCGTGGACGCCGACGTGCCCGACGGGACGGCGGTCGCCGTCCAGATCGTGGTGAGCGAGGACGAATGGTACGACGACAGCGACTGGCAGGCGTCGGCCCCGGGCGTGAACGACTTCCTCGTGGACCAGCCGCCCGGCCGCTTCCTCCGGCTGCGGCTGCGGCTCTCCGGGGACGGCGCCGCGACCCCGGTCGTACGGCGGATCCGGCTGGACTTCCCCCGGGTCACCAGCGCCGACCTGCTGCCGCCCGCCTTCCGTGAGGACCCCGCGGCCGACGACTTCACCGAACGCTTCCTGTCGCTGTTCGACGCCACGCTCGCCCAGCTCGACCGGGTCATCGAGCGGTATCCGGCGCTCCTCGACCCGGCCGGGGTGCCCGACCGAGTGCTGCCGTGGCTGGCCGGGCTGCTGGGCCTGACGTACGAGGCGGGCTGGGACGCCCCCACCCGGCGCGCGTTGCTGGCCGCCGCCCCGGAGCTGTACCGGCGCCGGGGCACACCGTGGGCGCTGCGGGAGGCGATAAGCATCGTGTTCGGGGTGACCCCGGTCATCGACGAACTGGCGACGGACCGCCGCTGGGCACACCTGCGCGCGGCCGTCAGCGGCTCCGGCGCGGGGCCGGGGCAGGACCAAGGGCTGGGCGCCATAAGGCTGTTCGGCCGGTCAGCGAGCCGGTTCCGGGTCGGTGGCTCGGCGCTGGGCGCGGCGCCACTGCGCGCGTTCGGCGCCCCCGACAGCGATCCGTTCACCGCGCACGCGCACCGGTTCCGGGTGGCCCTGCCCGCCGGATCGGCGGACGGGACGGCGCTCGCGCGGCTGGTGGAGCGGCAGGCGCCCGCGCACACGGTGGGGTCGGTACGGACCGGTGGCGCGGGGTTCGTGGTCGGGACGCGGTCCACGGTCGGCGTGGACACCGCGTTCGTACCCCTGCCCGCGCCCGTACTGGGCGGAGCGCAACCCCTGCGGCTGGGCCGCGACGGGGTGCTGAGGCCGGGACCGAGAGGGTTGCGCCGAGGGGTGGGCGTGGGAGTCGTCTCCGCCGTCGGTGTGCACACACAGGTGTCGTGAGAGGACGGGGCGGATGACGGAGACAGGGACAACACGGCCGGGTGCGGAGGAGTTCGACGCGCCACCGCTGCGCAGGCTGCGGTACTTCCACGGCCAGATGCTGGGCGCGCGGGACTTCCAGCGCGAACAGGACTACCACCGCGAGAAGTTGAAGCTGCGCATGCGCAGCCTGCTCGGCTACGGCGTGGTGTGCGGTCTGCACGTGGAACCGGCGCCACGGGACGAGGACGACTGCCCGCCGGACACCGGCGGGGAAACGCCACCACCCGCCGAGCAGAGCGGCGTCGAGGAACGGCACACCCGGCGCCGGGTCAAGGTGACCATCACCCCCGGACTCGGCGTGGACTGCGACGGCAACGAGGTCGTGGTGCGCGGTGGCTGCGCGATCGACCTGTGGAAGGCGCTGCCCGCGCACGAACGGGACACCGACACCGTCTGGGTCGGCATCGAATACGCCGAGCGGCCCGTCGAGCCCACCCGCGCCGTCTACAACGACGCCTGCGCGGACACCTCCGACTGCGAGTTCGGCTGGACGGAGGAGTGCTACACGGTACGGGTCACCGGATGCGAGCCGCCGGCGGACGAGCGCTGCGACACCTGCTGCTCGGCCTGCGAACACACCGTGCTGTGGCTGGCCAGGATCGATTGCGTGGACTGGTACGAGCCGGTGCGCCGCGACCAGATCCACATGAACGTACGCCGCGCGTTCGGCCGCCACGTCCCCACCGTGATCACCGGCATCAACTGGATCCACGGACACACCTACACCATCGACGAGGCCAAGGCGCTCCTCGGCACCCAGGACGAGGACGGCGGCCTCGTGGTCCGGTTCTCCTCCGGCGTACGGACCGACACCCTGCGGCCCGGCGTCGTGGAGCTGCAGGTGATCGAGGGCGGCAGCGGACGCAACGCCTCCACCTGGTACATGGGCGGCACCTTCGCCGAACCGGACCTCGAAACGGACGGCGGATGCGGCGAGTTCACCGAGCGGTTCCGCTACCGCCAGACCACCCGCGAGACGCTGCAGGACGGCGATCGCCTACTGATCACCGTCCGCGCCGCGTTCCTCCTCGACCGCTGCTGCCGCCCGGTCGACGGCACCCACGTCGGCGGACGCGTACCGACCATCGATCACCACAACACCACCCGGTCGGCCGCGCACGGCGGCTGCGACCTCCCGCCCTCGGGCATCGGCCCCTGGACCTCCGGCACCGGTGCGGGCGGGGACGTCTTCGAGAGCTGGTTCTTCGTGAAGGAGCGCTGATCATGCGAACAGACTGCGGATGCGGCTGCGGTGGCGACGCCACCCGGACCTCCGCCTTCGTACGTCCTCGCTTCTTCGCAGGGCAACTGCTGACCGAGGACGACCTCAGCCTGCTGGTCGAGTACACGACGGCGAAGCGCAGACTCCACAACCGGTCCCTGTACGGGCCGGGCGTCATCTGCGGCCTCGGCGTGACCTGTGACCCGTGCGGCGGTGGAACCCTGGCAGTCCATCCCGGACACGCACTCGACTGCGCCGGAAACGACATCGTCGTGTCCTGCACCGAACGCGTCGACGTCACCGCCCTGGTGCGGGAGCGGCGCGTCCAAGCCCTCGGCGTGGACTGCGGTGAGGACTGCGACGACGAGGGCGGCCGCCGCTACGGGCTCTATGTGCGGTACCAGGAGCTTCCCGTCGAACCGGTGGCACCGTACGCCACGGAGGAACCCTGCCCCTCACCGGGATGCGTGCCCTCCAGGGTCCAGGAGGGGTTCCGCTTCGTCGTCAAGTGCGACGACTCCGAGGACCACCGCCACAACCCCGGCACCCGGCTCCTCGCGAGCATCGGCGACCTCCCGCGGGCCGACCGCGCCCGCACCCGCGACCGGCGGCTCGGCCACTACGCCGACGCCCTGACCCTCGCCGCGACCGGCACCGGCCGCACCTTCCGCTTCGACGCCGCCGACGCGCAGCGGTACGCCACCGCCTTCGCGTGGCTGCGGGAGAACGGGGGCGGCGAGGGCCCACCGCCCCCGTCGACGGCCGGTGAGATGACCGAGCACGTACGGGGACTCGCCGCCGCCATCGCCCGGTTCGACACCTACGACGCGGCAGGGCAGGACCAGCTCAGGCAGAACTACCCGGACCTCGCCACCCTGCGCGAGGCCCGTGGCGCCCTGGGCACGGCGTGCGAACGGCTCCGAGGCGCCGACATGGAAGCCGCGTGGCCCGACGCGCTGCGCCGTTCCCTCGCCAACGCCGTCGTCACCGAGACCGCGGCCCGGGTCGTACCGGAGGGCGGCGACCCGGACGCGCCGCTGGAAGTGCGCATGCTCGCCCAGGGCCTCCCGCTCGGCCACGCGCTGCGGGTGGAGTTCCGCGCGGACCTCGGCCTGATCCGCGAGTGGCTGCTGGGCCGCCTGGACCAGTCCGCCGACCTCGCCGACTGCGCGCTGCGCCACGACGTCGCCACCGCCGACGTACCGGCGCCACTGCCGGCCCCGCCACCGGACAGCACCGAGAAGGCCACCATCGCCGAGGTGCAGCAGATCGCCGGAGCCGCCACGGCGCTGAGCACCGCGGTGCGCCGGTTCCTGACCGACGCGGCGTGCGCCACGCTGAACCCGCCGTGCGGCGACTGCACCGACACCGATGTCCTGCTCGCGCGGGTGGAGCTGGACGGCTGCGATGTCGTACGGGTCTGCTCCGCCACCCGGGAACAGGTGCTGCCGGGCGGCTCGGCCTACGGCGAATGGCTGCCCAAGCTGTACCGGCTCCGCGAACTCGCCGAGCGAGTGTGCTGCGAGCCCCTGCCCGTGTACCACACGCTGCCGCTCCCGACGGAGGGCCCGGTGGCGCGCCCCTACGCCGACGGGCTGCTCGGCGACTGGCCGCGCACCGGGGACCTGGAGGAGATGCTGTCCCTGCTGCTGACCCCGGCGCCCGGCGAGACACCGCCCAAGGCGCTGCACGAACAGGTCTACACGACTCCCAGCGAAGTCACCGACAGCATGCAGGAACTCGCCCGGCTCAGGACCCAGGTCGCCGATCTCACCGCCGCCGTGGAGGGCCTGCGCGCCCATATGGACAGCGCCGAGACACAGGTCACGCACCTGGAGGAACGCCTCGCAGAGCGCGAAGGCACACCGGACGCGGACGCGGACCCGGGCGCGGATCCGGCACCGGCCCGTGGGGACGACGAGCCGCCCAAACCCCCGGTCAAGCGCGCCCGGTCGCCCCGCCCCCGTACCCAGAAGCCCGGTGATACGCCATGACGGGCCCCCTGCGCCCCGCCTTCCACGAGGGCCAGGTGCTCGCCGCCGCCGACCTGTCGGCCACGGTGGAATACGCACGCGGCCCGGCCGCACGCCACGCCCGGCACCTGCACGAATGGGGCATCGCCGAAGGGCTCGGCCTCGTCACCCAGCCCCGTACCGACCCGGCCACGGGCGTCCGTTACGTCGAGGTGAGCGTGTCGCCGGGGATCGCCGTCGACGGGACCGGCCGCGAGGTGGTCGTCACCGAGCCGGTGGTGCTGCGCGAGAGCGACTTCGACGAGGTCAACGGCGCGGACCAGCTCACCGTCGAGCCCTACCCGGTCTTCCTCACCGCCACCGACCGCGAACCGGACCGGTCCGCCGCTCCGGTCTCCTGCTCCGGCAGCGCCACGAAGACCCGCGTGGAGGAGTCGTACCAGATCCTCTTCGGCCGCCTCGGCGACGAGCTGCTGGTCGCGGAGCAGCAACCGCCCGCGATCGGCGCCCCACCGGCCGATCCGCCCGTCCGCTGGCTCATCCTGCTGGGCTACGTCCAGTGGACGGACGGCCACTTCAGCGGCGTCGTGGCCGAGGCGCGCGGCGTCGCGGCGCGGTTCGTGGGCGTACGCGCGGACAGCGTCTCGGCCGCGTCCGGCGCGCTCACCCTGCGCACGGCCCCGGAGGCCCAGGAGGGCAAGCCTGCGCTCGTCCTGTCCGGCGGCGAAACGCCGAACCTGGTCTTCGGCCTGTACCAGGGCGGCGGCACGGTCGCCCCGCTGATGACCGTGGCGGCCAACGGCAACCTCACGATCGAGGGCAGCTTCAGCGGCGGGACGCAGACCGGCAGCACGCTCGTCGCGTCCGGGACCGCCACCGACGGGATGCTGCTGCCGCTGCCGTCCGGCGTCACCCCGGAACAGGTCGCCGACGGACGGGTCGTGCTCCACGTCCATCTGACGCCGCGCACACCGCCCTTGGCCGACACGGCGCTGTACAGCCCGGTGGAGACCGCCGTGGACGCCGACCGGCGGCTCCGGTGCCGGGTGCGCCGGTACGACCCCGTCGCTGCCCCGGGGGAGGTCGCCGACCAGCCCGGCGCGGCCGACTTCCTGGTGGTGGCGACGGTCACGGCAACGAACGGCGGTGGCTGACGATGGCTCTTCACGTGGTGTACGCGCTCGGCACCGGCCACGTCGTGGGCGCCCTGGCCCGGACCGGCGCCGACGCCCCGGCCGACGCGGCCGCACTCGTCGGACGCGCGCTGCCGTTGCGCGTCTCCCTGGGCGACGGCCGCATCGCGACCCTGCCGCTGAGCGCCGGAAAACTCGGCGTGGCGGCCGTGGACGACGAACCCGGAGCCCTCGCCGATCCGTTGGCCTTCGGCGTGGAGCTGACGTCCGAGGACAAACCCAAACCGGAGCTGGTGCGCCTGGCGGGGTGGGACGACGGCATCGCGCTGGCCAAGGACGGGATCACCATCACCGTGCAGGTCCCGGCGAACCGCACCATTCCCGTCGTCGCCCTGATCTCCGACGAGCAGGACACCCATGTGCTCGCCGGGGAGATCCCCGCCCAGCAGACCCAGGTGAAACTGCCGGTGACCCTCACCGCGGGCAGTGAGCACGGTGTGCTGGTGCTCGCGGCGGGCTGGGCGGGCCGCCTGGGAAGGGAGAAGGTGACATGAGCGCCCCCACCGCGTCGGCCACCGGCGGAACCGGCGAGACCGCCGACATCACGGTGCACCGGTGCACCGTTACGGTGGTCCGGCGCGGTGGGTGGAGCTGGGGCCCCGATCCACGGGGCCTGGTCCGCCACGTGGTGGACTCCCTCCCGGAACTGCTGGCGGACCACTTCGCCGAGCGGCTGGCGGCCGATGGACCGGACGTGGAGATCACCGAACCGCTGACCGTCACCGTCCGGCCGGGCCGGAACGGAACACTCGGCTGGGCCCCGAGCGGCGGTCCGCCCGCCGAGGTCCACTTCGCGCCGGTGCCGATGGTGGAGATCCCCGCCGACGCGCCCGCCTCCGACACCGACGCCCTCTCGCTCGAGGAGTCCTTCGCGGCGCCGCCCGACCCACGGACCACCCCGAACGCCACCGCGCTGTTCGCCGAACTCGCCGAGCGCGGTGAACTGGACGCGCTGCTCGCGCTGCTGCCGGATACGTCCGTACGGGCGTATCTGCCCGCCCTCCTCGGCGCCGACGACCCGACGGCGGCCGCCCGGCTGCTCGCCGAACTCGTCGGGCGCGCCCTTACCGCCGGGCCCACCGACGCGCTGCCCGAGCCGCTGCGTACGGCGGTCGCGGGCGCCGACGCCACCGACCTGCCCCGGGTCCTTGCCGCTTACGTGACGTCGGTGGGCCCCGAGGAGGCGATACGGCTGGCCCTGACCGTGACCGGCCCGCCCGACGGCTCCGCCCATGAGCCGCCCGTCGACGCGGGCCACACCATGGATCCGCCACCCAGCGCGGTGGGTCCCAGGACGGCAGGCGACACCCCGATGGCGTCGCGCACCACCGACGAGGTGCGGGTGTGGTCCGGGCTGCCCTTCCTCCTCGCCGGGCCCCTGGCACGCATCGGATACCTCGACGCGATCGGCCCCGCCCTGGCAGGCCTGGAACTCGCCGAGGACGCACCACTGTTCGCGGCGGCCCTCGCGTACAAGGTGCTGGGCGTCACGGCACGAGGCTGGCGCCGCACCGAGCGGGACACCGAGGCCGCGGCCGCCTTCGCGGGCCTCCACCCACCCGTCGCCGAGGAGCAGCTGACCGCCTTCGCCCGCCAGGTGCGCCCCGCGCTCCCGGTCCTCGACGGCGTCCTGGCGCTCTCGGTGTGCCGTGGCCACGACCCCGCCGATCCGCTCCTGATCACCGGCGCCGACGACGCGCTGCTGCTCGTCGACGCCCAGGGCATGTTCCCCGTCGCCTGGGCCCCGGACGCCGCCGGGTTGCTGCCGTACTGGCAGGCGTGCGGGCGGCCGACCGTACTGCTCTGCGACGGCCCCCTGCCGCCCGGCACCCTGCGCGACCTGGCTTCGGGAGGCGTGCCGTTCCTCACCGCCGTACGGCCGCTGCGTGGCGATCCGGCGAAACGGCTGCCCTGGCGTACACCTTTGTGGGCCGCCAGGGGCGCGACCCCGGACCCGCGCCTCGCCGCCGAACTGCCCGCCCACACTGAGCGTTTCGCGGACCTGGTCACCGCCCTGGTCACCGAGCGCCGCGCCGTACCGCTCTCCCCGGACAGCGGCCTGGAGCACACCGTCACCCTCGCCGCCGCGCTCGGCCTGTCCACCATCGCCTGGACGCTGTGGCGCGACCGCGAGACCCCGGATCCGCTCCTGGCCCTGCACCGCTTCGCCGACCTGGAGGCCACCGTGCGGTTCGAGCCCGCGGCCGTCCGGGTCCGCGTACCGATGGGACGGCGCCACGCGGACCTCCTGCGCGGCGGCCTGCTCGCCGACGTGCCCGACGTGGTCTGGCTGGGCGGCCGGACCTTGACCTTCTCGGCCGGGTGAGGCACATGGGCGAACCAGCGCTGGAGCATCTGCGGATCCGGCTGGCCGACACACACCGCGCACTGCGCGCCGCCGTCGAGCGCCAGGCGCAGATCGCGGCCCGGCTCACCCGGCCGGACCTCACCCCGTACTGCGTCACCGACGAACAGGTCGACGTCCTCCTCGGCGAGGTGCACGCTTTCACCGACACCATGGCCGAGCCGTACGTCTCCGGCTCGCCGGAGCCGGAAGCCGAACGCGACCTCAGACGCCGCGCCTCCGCCGAAGGCACGACCCTCCCCCTCGACGCCCTCGCCACCCGCTTCGGCCTGACGCGCGCCGAGCAGGACGCGCTGCTGCTGGTCGCCGCGCCGGAACTGGATCGCGGCTACGAGCGGATCTACGCCTACATCGTCGACAACCTCAACCGCCGCCTGCCCAGCATCGAACTGATCGTGACCGTGGGGGCGGACAGCGCACCGGCCCACCTCGCCCTGCGCCGCTCCCTCGCCCCGGCCGCCCCCTTACGCCGATACGGCCTGCTGCGCCCCCACGGCGAGGCCGCGGTCGAGCTGGCCCAGGAACTGATCCTCGGCCCCGGGGTGCTGGACTTCCTGCTGGGCTGGGGCGGCGACGTCGGACTGCTCGGCCACGACCCCGGCGAGGTCGCGCCGCCCGAACCCCGCGTGCTCTCCCCGTACCTCTCGTCGGACGACCTCACCCGACTCGGCCGAGCCCTCGCCTCCGGCCACATCGACCTGACCGGCCTGTGGGGCTGCCCGCCCGACGGTCAGCTCGACGCCGTCCAGGCGCTGACCCAGGCCGCAGGAGCACCGCTGCGGACCCTGACCGCCGACCCTGAGGCCGACTTGCGGACCGCCGCCGCGCTGGGCGCGGTGCTGTGGATCCCCACCGACGACCTGCACGGCGAGCAGCAGCGGCCCCACGCCGACGCGATCTCCGCCGCCCTCCTCCGCTCGCGCGTGCCGGTGTGCCTGACCGGCCTGAAGCCCTGGCGCCCCGCGGGCCTGCTCGCCGCCCGCGCCTACGCCGAACTGACCGTCCCCGTGCCCGGTTTCACCGACCGCCGAGCCATGTGGTCGGCCGCGCTCCCGGACCTGAACGGACCCCTCCTCGAAGACCTCGCCGTCCGGTACCGCATGAGCGGCGGCGAACTGCGCGCCGTCGCCTCGGTCGCGGACGCCGGGGCACGCCTGGCGGGCAACGGACACCCGGAGCCGGTCGCCGACCACGTCGAACCCGCCATCGCCACCGTCACCCGCGGACGCAGCGGCAGCGCCGTCCACTCGATCCTGCCCCGCCGTACCGTCGACGACCTGGTCCTGCCCGACGTCCAGTTCCGCCAGATCCTGGAGATCGCCTCGGCCTTCCGCGCCTGGCCCCGGATTGCCGAGAGCTGGGGCTTCGCCCGCCGCTCGGGACACGGCGGAGTCAAGGCGCTGTTCACCGGGGAGCCCGGAACCGGCAAGACCATGTCCGCCGAGATCGTCACCGGCATGCTGGGGCTGGAACTGCTCAAGGTGGACCTCGCCCAGGTCGTCTCCAAGTGGGTGGGGGAGACGGAGAAGAACATGGAGACCGCGTTCCGGCAGGCCGAGGAGAGCCACGCGGTGCTGCTCTTCGACGAGGCCGACGCCCTGTTCGGCAAGCGCGGCGAGGTGAAGCACGGCACCGACCGGTACGCCAACCTGGAGGTCGGCTACCTCCTGCAACGCCTGGAGGCCAGCGACGGCCTGGTGATCCTCACCAGCAACCTCAAGGACAACATCGACCCGGCGTTCACGCGCCGCTTCCACTTCGTCGTCCACTTCCCGCGGCCGGCCGCCGCCGAACGCCGCAGACTGTGGCGCATCGCCTTCCCCGAGGAGGCCCCCCTCGCCCCCGATGTGGACCTGGATACCCTGGCCCGCCTCGACATGACCGGCGCGGGCATCACCGCGGCGGCCCGCACCGCCGCCCTCTCCGCCGCGGACGCCGACAGCGCTACGATCGGTATGCGCCACATCATCCGGGGCGTGGCCCGCCAGTTCCAGCGCGAGGCCCGCCTGCTCCGCCCGGCCGAACTCGGCCCGCACGCCCACCTGCTCGACGACGGAACCCCGGGGTGACACCGATGCTGCCCACCGAACCCCCGCTCTCCCTCCACCGCCTGATAGCCCCGGTCCCACCGGCCCGAACCCCGGAGGCCGCGGCCGCCACCCACCAGGTGCCGGCGCCGGCGCCGGTACAGGTAGTGCCGGTGCCGGTGAGCAATGCGACGGTGGCCCACACCCTGCACCCGCTGGCGAAGACACCACCGACCGCTGCCCAGGACCAGCTCGGCAACGCGGCCACAACCAAAGCGGCCGCACAGGCGGCCCCGGCTCCACGGCTGTTCTTCGTGCCGATGAAGTCGCCTTGTGAGGACGCACAGAATCGGTGAGCCCACTGACAGGATCGCCGGCAGCAGGGGAGTGATGGCCGAGCACGGCCGACGTCAACCGCGATGGAAAGTACGGGGCTATCAGGAGCCGCACCAAGCCGGGCCAGGACATCCTGCGGCGCGTCGGCCGTCCCACTCCTCGATCGCCACGAAGCTCCTCGCCCCGGTCACTACGGCGGAGCAGGCGATCAGCAGCACTGCCACGAACGGGTGACGCTTCCTGCGTCGGCACTGTGGATCGGCCGGCGTGGCCAGCCGCTCGGCCAACGGCCCTGTCGCGCGCTGCCGACGGGTGGGCGACTTGACCAGACGGACGGTGGCAGACTGACGGCACATCGATGCTCCGTCGTGCCAAAGGACTTGGCAAGGTCACCTCCACAACGGAGCATCGTTGCATGTGATCGCGCATCCGCCCGGCATCGACATGCTGCCGTGACCTGCACCCTCATCAGATCATCGGGACTTTGTAAACGCCCTGAGGCTTTCCCAGTCCTGCCGGTGGGCTGCCCGCTCTGTCGGCGCTTCCAGGGGACGAACGGCCACGGGCTTCCCAGGGTCTCCGATCTCCGCTCCTTGGCTGTGCCGCCAGCGCACGGGCGGAGACGCCTTGTCGAAGTCCTCCCGGTAGATCGCGATGATCTTCAGTTCGCGATCAATCTCAGTCGCGTACAGCAAGCCACCGTAGGAGCCGGCCGTATCGGAACTGTCATCTCCGATGTACCCGCCGTACAGAGCACCCCAGGACGGATGGCGGTACTCGGCGACCAGGAAGAGAGCCCGGCGCGTCACATCCATTTCCTCTGCGAGCTCTGCCAACTCATCGGCCGGCAGGTCCCTCTCCCTTCCGAACAAGGGGGACATGATGACGCCTGGAACGGCATGCACAAATTTCATACTTGCGGCTCGGCGCTCATCCAACACCGCATCCGATTCCGAATACACCGCCACGGTACCCGCATAGTAGATGTCCAGGAAGGAATTAAAGAACTTCACGACATCTTCCATTTGAGCCATCAGGTCGCGCTCCTCTTGTTGAACAACCAATCGTCGGATCCGATGCGGATGGACCGCGACTTCCTTTGCGTGTGGTCGACGGTAGAAGTCAGCGTATATTTGTACTTCACTCCGGTCACGCGACGCACCGGAGGGTTGAGCAGTTTGGCTAACAATTTCTTGAGCTCAGCCTCTGCGGCCGGGTCGCCGGCCTGGTACCACGTTTGATTCTTGATTTTCCTCATGAAGACTTGAGCCAGCAGTTCGCCGAAGGAAACCGTGACAGTCAGATCCATTGACACCTGGCCCCGATCCAGCCCGTGCTTCTCGGCAAAAGTAATTATCTCGTTGGCGATCTGTGATTCCGCATCGCCCATTATTACCTTGTTGTAGCGCTCGCTGGCCGTCACCAGGTTGAGCGAATCTCGGTAGCCGGAGCCGCCGAACCAGTCGGCGATGATGTGCGAGCGGTTGAGATTCTGATTGGTTATCATTCCCGGAGAATCCTGAGTCACGCCACGTGGGGCGCCAGGATCCTTTAGTCGCAGGTCGACGTTCCGTACCTGAATCTTCATCGAGCTCGCGGGATCGGGGTCCGTCACGGTGTAGCTCTTGCCGTTGGCCATGGTGACGGTGGTTACCTGCTTGCCTCCGACGTTTTCGGTGTGTGTGTTCACCGGACGGAAATCGGTGTGTTCCTTCTCCTCGGACGAATCAGGCAGATCTTTGAACTCGCCGTAGACGTCCTGGTCGGGGAAGAACCCCATCGACTGTATGATCTTGACGGTCTCCGGATGGTTGCTGGCTGACTGTTGCCCCTCGCTCTTGAGCTCGGGCAGGGCCTTGTTCCCGAGCATTTTTACGACACTCGAGCGTAGTGCGCTCTTGACCCCGAAGACGTACTTTTCGAAGGCGGCAGCATTGGCGTCACGATTGGTGCCGTCGTAGTACCCCTTCTTGACGTCCTGTGCAGTGCTGTCCTTGCCGAGGAGATTCAGTGCGTCCTTGTCGGTGCCCTGAAGTACTGTCTTTTTCCACACGGGGCCGGAGTCTGTGTTCGGCGTCCTCAGCTGGTGATCCCACCAATGATTGTGAACCTTTCCAATAAAGATCGGTCCAAATTTCTTCAGCTGCCCCTTTATGGCCTTTATTATTTCCAGATGCTCGGCCTGTGTCTGTGCCGTCGGGTTGATGGCAAGCGTGATTCGATGCTTTCCTCCCGCCCCCTCCTTGAGTTGGATCCGCGTGAGGCGGTGCCGTTTCTTGATAGCCGGAAGCCCTCGCCGTACGGATTCCACCGTGGCCGTGTCGTCCTTGAGTAGTCGCGTCGCGTCGCGAACGGCGGCGTCGAGAGCGCGCTTCTTGGCCTTGTCGGACCGCTTGTCGGGGCGCTTCGTCTTGGGTGTCCTGGGCTTCTTGGGCTTTTTCGATTCCTTCGGCTTCTTCGGGTCCTTTGGCTTCTTCGGTTTCTTCGGTTTCTTCGGCTTCTTCGGCTTGATCTTGGCCCAGAGCTTCTTCACCAGGCCGACGATCTTGTCGATCACCCAGTCCACCGCCCGGTTCACCGGCTTGGACATCGCCTGGACGATCTGCTTGACCCTGGCCGCGATGCCGCCCACGCCCAGGATCGCGGCCAGGACGCCCAGCAGGACCGGGATGGAGCGGGCCAGGGCGCGTTCGATCAGGGCGGGGACGCCGCCGCTGCCGCCTCTCGCGATCGCGATGACCGCATCCAGCACGGAGTTCACGAACTCGAAGATCTGGCGCGCCTGGGTGACGATGAAGCGGACGAAGTCGATGATCAGCTTCACCGCCCGCACGAAGGCGGATGCCGGGTTGAGCAGGGAGAGCACCCACATGATCCCGGCCTGGATGATCGTGGGTGTCACATACGCGATGACCTTGTCGAGCAGGTCCTTCTTCAGGTCGCCCACGCGGGCCTTGAGGTCGTCCCACATCCCCGCGACGCCCCGCTTGCGGACCTCCGAGACCAGCGGCACCGCGGTTTCGGCCGCCGTGACGGCCGGTTCCATCTTCGGCACCTTGCGGACGATCCGGGAGCGGATGTTCTGCCAGGTCAGCCCGAGCAGCGAGGCCAGCATCTTCAGGACGCCCTGCGCGTCGAACTTCGACGGCAGTTCGATGCCCGCCTCGGCGGTCTTGCCCAGCAGCCAGGACATGATGCCCTGTTGCAGATGTCGGCCGATGTTCGCCAGGAACTGCCGCAGGCCGGCGCCGACGGCCGAGACCAGGTTGCGCAGGAAGCCGATCGGGTCCTTGAGGATCAGCATGACCGCCTGCGCGGCCTTGGCGAGGACCGACAGCAGCAGCCGCTTCAGCTCCATGATGGTGTTGATGACGGACTTGACCGCGTCCACGGCCTTGGCCACCAGGCCCTTGTTCTTCTCCTTCTCCGCCGCGATCTCGTCGTCGACCGACTTCAGCGCGTCGGTGTACTTGGTGGCCAGCGTGTCGACGAGCTGGGTGCCCTTGTCGTCCACGGACTGGGTGAGTTCGTCGAACTTGTCGGTGAACTCGGCGGCCGCCTGCTGCCCGATGGACCGCAGGTCGGCCGGGAGCTTGCGCACCGCGGCCTGCATTTCGGTCCGGCCCTGGGCGATGCGCCGCTTGGCCCGGTTCAGCTCAGTGCCGATGGTGTCGGCGACGTTGGAGATGACCTGCCGCATCCGGCGGACGTAGTTGTCGCGGGCTTGCTCGAAGATCTTGTCGGCTTCGGCGGGCAGCCCGGCGAACAAGTCCCGGAGCCAGCGAGCCTTGCCGGACCAGCCCGAGTACCGCCGGTCCTTGTACTCCTCCATCTTCCGCTTGTGCTCGGCGGTGAACGCGTCCCGCGCCGCCTTCTCTTCCCTGCCGAACTGGTCGTCGACGAGCTTGTCAAGGCCGTCGAGGATCGCCTCGACTTCCTTCTTCATGGTGTCGAAGACGCCCTGCAGGATCGACGTGACCTGGGCCCGCTTCTCCTCGTCCCGGCCCTTGGCACCGGACTTGCCTGTACCGACCTGCTGTCCGGTCCGCACCCGCTGGGCGCCGATCGCGCCCATGGCGGCGGCGCCGAGCCGCTGGGCCCGTGCGGTGGCGGCACGCAGCTCCTTCTTCTCGTGCCCGCGCATCCGGCCGGGGGCCACCTCGGAGTGCCGCTCGGCGGCCTTCTTCTCGCCCAGGGCGTTCTTGAACGTCGGCTCGTTGGACTTCTTCAGCTGCGTCTCGGTGACCTGCGCGTCGGCCATCTGATGGTTGACCTGGGCAGGGCCGGCGGACAAGTCGGTGGCCGACTGCGGCAGTTTGTCCGGTACGGCGTTCGCCGGATTCGGCGTACCCGGGGCCCCGGGCGGCCGGTCCGGAGTCATCGGTACGACCTTCTTGGGAACGGCCGCCGAGGTGTCCGGGGGAGCGGCGGTCGTCGTGGCGATCTGCTCGGCCGAGTCCGACTTGCCCTGGCCGACCTGGCCTTGCACCTCAGCCCGTACCTCTTCGGCCTTTCCGGAGTCGGCGAACTTGTCCGCCTCGTCCAGGTTCTTCGGTGCCTTCTCGGCGATCGCCTTCTCGACCGCCCTGATGAACGCGTCCTTGTCGAACTCCTTCGGCTTGGCCTCGGCCATCTTCTCGGCGTTGGCGGTCTTGCCCTGCGCCTCTTCGTCGTCCTTGGGCGGCAGGGCGGCGTCCTGTGCCGCCGCCGCCTCGGTCCTCGGAGGTGGGTGGGAGGAGGCCACCGAGCGCTTCTTGTGCCGTACGTCCTTCTTCAGTGCCCCGAACTTCGGATCCGCGTCCGGGCCGGGACGCGCCTTTGCATCCGGGGCCGTCACTTCCGACGCGCCACCGGGCGCAGCGGGAGCCTCCGCCGGTGCCGCTTCGGCCGCGGGCGGCTGCCGGTCGGCGGGCTCGGCGCGACGGGCCGCCGCGACCGCACCATTGCCGACCGTGTCCTGCCCGGCAGGCGGCACCTTGGCCGATAGCGGGGGAAGCGGCGCCGGTCCGCGTCCACCGGCCAATGCGGACGATACCGCCGCGTTGGACGGAGGGTACGAGGGTCCCGCGGGGTTGCGTACGTCCGGCCGCTCCTGCGCCGGGGCGGGGGCCTTCTTCGACGTCCGTGGCCGCAGCGAGAGGGCCTTTGGCGGTGGCATAGGACGGAACCCCTCCCACGGCACATTCTTCCCGTGAAGGGTGGCAGGACGGGCGTGACGAGGCCGTCACTCTCCTGTCCCCGAAGCGTCTCCGGGAGGCCGGGCCGCGTACGAACGCGCGTGCGGGGAACGCGAAGAACCGAGGAAAGGAGTTACCGTGCCCGTCACCTTCCGCAAGAGCTTCCGCATACTTCCCGGCGTCCGGCTCAACATCAACCGCAAGTCCGTCTCCGTCACGCTCGGAAAGGGCGACGCCAAGCGCACCTACTCCTCCACCGGCCGCAGGACGACCTCGATGGACCTGCCCGGACCCTTCGGCTACCGCAAGACCACCACCAAGAGCACCTCACGCCACTGACGACTCCCGATGTTCAGCAGGTCTCGCCCGCCGGAGCCGGGGTAACCCGCTGGGCGGTCTCGTGGATGCGCTCGTGCCGGGCGAGCGGGCCGACCAGCCCGATCAGGACGGCCGCCGCCGCGAAGGCGCCGTCCACGCCGACCACTTGGGAGACCACGCCCACGGCCACGGCGCCGATCCCGGTGCCCGCGTCGTAGGCCATGTTCCACACCGCGCTGGCCACGCCATGCCCCTGCGGGCCCGCCCGGTGGAACATCATCACCAGAGTGTCGTTCTGCAGGGCACCGAAACCCAGCCCGTACAGCCCTGCCGCCACCGAGGCGAGCACAGCGGGGGCGGGCAGACCGGCAGCCGCCCCGGCAACCCCCGCCGTGCCGAGCGCACAGGCCAGCACCCCGGGCACCAGCAGCCGCCCCGATCCGGCGCGGTCGTTGAACGCCCCGGCTGCCCAGCGGCCCACGATCACCGCCGCGGACAGCACGAACAGCGCGGCCGGGGCGGTCGCGTCCCCCTCCAGGGTGAGTGGGAGGAAGGAGGCCATCCCGCCCAGAGCACACGCGGAGACGATGAGCATCGCCCACGGCCCGGCCAGCGGGCGCAGACCCCCAGGGGTATGGCTCGTACCGCCCTGCCCCGAGGACTCTCGTCCAGACGACGTCTCCTCACCCACCCGCTCGCCCGACATCAGCCCGGTCAGGGGAGCCGCCAGCACGCTCACGGCTCCGGTGACGACGAAGACGGCGGTGAAGCCGAACTGCTGGGCACACCACACCCCCGCCGGCAGACAGACGACCTGCGGCAGACCCACGGCGATGCCGTACCGGCCCACCGCCCGGCCGCGCCGGCCCGGCGGCACCAGCTCGGCCACCAGGGCGCTGCCGGCCACCGTGATCATGCCGAAGCCCACACCCCGCACCGCCGAGACGGCAAGGACCCATTCCAGGCCGGAGGAGACGGGATAAGCGAAGGTGGGCAGTCCCAGCAGCAGGGCCCCGGCGGCCAGGATCCGGCGCAGTCCGTATCGGCGCAGCAGGCGGCCCATCACCAGCTGGATGCCCACCGTGGTGGCCATGGTCACTCCGGTGGCCGCACCCACCCCGCCGAGTCCGGAGCCGCCCTCGGCCGACCACAGGGAGACCACCGACAGCAGTGGCGCGTAATTGGAGAAGGTCCCCAGCGTGGCGACGAGCAGCAGGAGGAAGTCCCGCCCCGCCAGCCCGGTGGGGGAGCGCCGTTGCGTCGGGTCGGTCCGGCGCGGAAAGGTGAAGAGGGCCATGACTCAACTTGTAGGCCGCCCCGGCCCATCGGGTCCAACGAACATCTCCGATCCAAACCATCACTGATTGCGATGAGTTAATGGAGCTGAAGCACCTCGCGACGTTCCTTGCCGTCGCCCGCCACATGAGCTTCACCCGAGCCGCCCAGGAGCTGGACTACGTCCAGTCAAGCGTCACCGCACACATCAAAGCCCTCGAGCAGGACTTGGGCGCCGCACTCTTCGAACGCCTGGGGCGGCGCATCGCCCTCACCCATGCCGGCCGCGAGCTGCTTCCCCACGCCCGGCAACTCGCCCTCCAGGCGGAACAGGCCCGCCAGGCCGTCCAAGGTGCCAGTGGCGATCCCCGCAGCATCCGCGGCACCCTGCGCATCGCCGCCCCCGAAAGCCTGTGCGCCCACCTTCTGCCGCCGGTGCTCCGCGCCCTGATGGACCACTTCCCCCACCTTCGTGTGGTCTTCGGCCCCGCCGGCCGAAACACCCTGCTGACCTCCCTGAACGACGGGACCCTGGACGCCGGGTTCCTCCTCGAAGAACACATCCAAGCCCCCATGGCCACCACCGAACTCCTCGCCCGGCAACCCCTGCAACTGATCGCCCACCCCGGCCACCCGCTCCTGCACCGCGACCACGTCGACACCACCGACCTCGCCGACGAAACCCTGCTCCTCATCGAGTCCGGATGCGCCCAACGCGATGTCATGGAACGCGAATTGGGAAACGCGGCCATCCACCCCACCACCATGGAGTTCGTGAGCGTGGAAGCACTCAAACGCTGCGCTGCGGCAGGGCTGGGCGTCGCCCTGCTCCCCGCGGCCGCCGTTGCCGACGAACTCGCCCGCGGCGAAGTGGCACTTCTGCCCTGGACCAGCGAACCCGTCCTCGGCATCCACTATCTGCGCCACAAGGACCGCCTGCCCAGCACCGTTCTCAGCACCCTGGCCGACCTCGCCCGGCACCACTGGACAGCGCACAGCTGAGACCGCGATCAGAGCCGCAGGTACCTCTCACGGTCCGAGGTCGTCGCCCCGCTGCCAGGTCAGTCTGACCGTGAAGTTTCCCTCGGCCGCCGTCTTGGCGATAACCGCTCCGGCCTCGGCGTTGATCTTCACGCCGAGTTCCACCTCGACCGTGCTCGGTGGGCTGGGAAGCAGCGTCAGCCGGTCCAGAAGTGCCGCGGCCGCCGCCCGCACCTGGTCGAAGCTCTCGCTCAGCGTCCGCGCGGCGGTTCCCGCGACCTCGCCCGGCCGGGCGGCGCGCACGATGCCGGAGGTGACTCGCTCGACCTCCATCATCACCCGACCGTCGCCGCTGGAGTCCTCGGAGTCGTTCAACGGCACCCAGATGAGCTGCGTCTCGGCCATGTGTCTCTACCCTTTCTTCGGGCACAACGCTTCCCGGTACGCACCGGGAGGCAGTTTCTCGCGGGCGGCCTGCGGCAGCGTCTCGTCGCCGAGGATGCCGCACAGGTGCGCCATCCACCGCTTGGCCTCGGCAGCGGACGGGGTGTTGGCAGGTGTCCCGGTGGATCCGGGCAGCCGGTGCAGCGGGCCGCCCTTGCCGCGGCCGACGACGGCGAGCAGGCCGTTCGCGGACAGGATCGCGGACGGGGCGCCGTCCGGGCCGAGCAGGTCGATCTTCCATGGGCTCTCGACCCTGGTGACGAAGTCATCGTCGGCGGAGCCGGCCGAGGAGCCGGGGGAGGACGAGACGGACCCGGTGGAGGTCCCGCCGTAGACCAGAATGCTCGAGCCGCCGGCGGACACGGTGACCCCGTTCGGCAACTCCTGCTGAGAGGACCGCTCCCGTCGGAGGAGCTTTCCGCCCGGCAGTTGGTAGACGGACAGCCGATGTTCGGCTTTCAGATCGCTGATACGGGTCTCCGCGACGATCGCCCGGGTGAGGTCCGGACTCACGTCCGCCACCGCGAGGTTCTTGTCCGAGTTCTTGAAGGCGAACAATTCCTTCCCGCGCGGTGACGCCCCGCTCAGGTCCCACTGCTTCACCGAGGTGGTCGACTCCAGATACGACCCCTTCACCGCCGCCTCGGCCAGCGTGATGAGGCGTTTCCCGCCGCTGTCCAGCCACAGCGTGCTGACCGACTCCGGCAGGCCGGGCATGATCTTCTTGATTCGGCCGGTGGCGGTGTCCCAGAGCACGAGCCGTCCGCCTTCGCCGAGGAGACCGGTCTGGCCCAGCAGCACCGAACCGTCGGGGGAGAAGGCCAGCCGCGCGTACGTCGTCGGCATCGTCAGGCCGGGGATATCGGGGAGTTCCAGGTCGGGTATTCCAAGGCCGGGAAATTCCGGTAACTCCTGCGACTCGTCAGAAAAGGGATCGCCCTTCTCGGGGCGCTCGAGGGTTCGGGTCTTGTCGGTCCGTACCTCGTACAGGCGTACCGGAAGGCCTCGCGGGTCCGCCGACGGGGTCGACGGCATGGCGCCGGGAGTGAAGGAGAGCGGTGCCTTGACCATGGCGACCAGGGAGCCGTCCGGGCTGACCGCCGTGGTGTCCACCTCGCGGCCGACCGGCAGCCGGCGCGGCTTCTTCCCGTCGGTACGCTCCAGCACGATCGCCTTGCCGGCGGCGTCCCGTGCGACGATCACCCGCCCCTCGGCGTCGGTGAGGGAAGAGTCCTGCAGGGGGCCCATCACCGTCGACTCCGTGAGGAGCGCGTTCGCCGATGTGTACCGCGGGGCGAGCAGGTCGGCGAACCCGTACCGTGCGTACATCTCAGCGAGGCGCGCCCGGGTTTGCCCGGTGTCCTGGGTGCGGTAGGCGCGCAGGGCCAGCAGCAGTGCCGTGTACGCGGCCCCGGTGTCGCCGGCGGAGTTCTCGGCGTCGCGCGACTGCTGTAGCAGGACCCGGGATGCCTGGGTGGCCGATTTCCTGCCGGCGTCGTGCTGCCGGGCCCGGACCGTCAGCCCCACGGCCCCTCCGACGAGGCCGAGCGCGACGACGATGGCGATGACCGCCATGAGGCGGCGGCGCGCGCCGCGGAGGCTCGTGTCGATGTACTCCGTCTCCGCCGGGAGCAGTTCGTCCCCTCGGCGCGCGCGCCACTCCCGGGCGTCCCGCAGATCCGCCCCGCGCAGCAGTCGGCCCCGGGGGCGCCGGTCGGTGGTCCACTGGGCGATCCGCCGTCGCAGGTCCTCCTGCCATACGCGGAAGTCGCGGTCGGCCTCGAAGAAGGCGCGCAGCCGGCCCCAGTGCGTCAGCAGCGTCTCATGGGCGAGTTCCACCGTCTCCTCGGGCGACCCGTCGCCGGAGCGGTACTCTTCGCCGGGCACGACCAGGCGGGTGGTCATCAGCCGCTGGGCGATCCGCCACTGCTGAGGGGGCAGTTCGGAGCGGGTCAGAGTGCGGCGGCTGGGCGCGACCCGGCCGTCGCCAGGGTGGATGAGCTGAACGAGCAGCGCGCGGGCGGCACGGTGCTCCTCCTCGGTCAGGGCTCCGGTCCAGATCTGTTCCGCGTGGGTGACCAGTGCGTCGTTGACGCGGCCCAGGGACTCGTATGTGGCGTGCCCGATGATGCCCGTGCCGTCTTGTTGCTGGAGTTCCCACAGCTTGGTGAGGGTGAATTCCAGCAGTGGCAGCCGGCCCGGGTCGCTACCGAGGTCACCCAGGATCCGGTCCACCAGTCCCGGTTCATAGCGGACGCCGGTGTGGTGCAGCGGCCGCTCGATGGCCGCGCGCAGCTCCTCGTCGGACATCGCGCCCACCGTGAACAGCCGGTCGCCGGCGAACAGCGGCGCGAGCCCGGGGTGGTTGAGGGCGGGAGTGAGGAAGTCGGCGCGCAAAGTCGTCGCGATCTGAAGCCGCGACCCGGGATGCAGAGCGTGTCCGAGCGCGCCCGCCAGGGCGTCCAGCTCCGTCTGTTCCGTGCCGATGAGCGCTTCTTCGAACTGGTCGGCGACCACCAGCATCCGGTCCCTGCCCTGGCGGGCGAGCAGCCGGTCGACGACCGGGGGCAGGTGGCCCGCGCGCAGCAGGTCCGTCAGGCCGGGCAGCTCGGCCAGGCGCGCGGTCTCGGTCAGGTCTGGTTCGAGGCGCGGGAGCAGGGCGAGGGCCAGGGCGGCGAGCGGGCTGTGGCCCACTTGTCCGGGCCGGAAGACCACGATTTCCAGGTCCCGGCGGTCGCGCAGCCGGGGCAGCGCTCCGGCGTGCAGCAAGGAGGACTTGCCGCAGCCGGACGGGCCGACCAGGCTGACCGCCGGGGCGTAACCGAGCAGGTCGACGATGCGCCGGGCCGGCTCCTCGCGACCGTGGAACAGCCGGGCGTCACGCTCCTCGAAGGGGTCCAGGGCTCGGAACGGGCAGGCCGGGAGCGCCCTTGCGCCCAGAGTCGACGAGCTCTCTCGCAGCGTCTGCGTCGGGATGAGGTACGCCGTGCGGGCGCCCTTGGCGTCGTAGGCGGCGACGACCATCCCGACCACGCCGCCTTCGGCCACATCCCAGACCGGAGCGCCGGAGAAGCCGCGCTGGACGCGGTGCTCGCTGGACGGGTCGGTCTCGTATTGCAACCAGCCGGCGCCGGTTCGTCCGCGTAACCAGCCGACGCTCCACACACCGTCGTCGTGGGCCTCGGGGAAGCCGAAGGTGCGTACCCGGCGTTCCGGTTCGGCCACGTCTTCCACGAGCCGGGCGACCGTTGCCCTGACCGGCGGATCGGCGAGCAGGCGGAGTACGGCGACATCACCGGATCTGTCGGCCCGGGCCGGGCTCCAGGACTCGATCCGCACCTCCATGTGCCGACCGGGCTCGGCGAGCGGGAAGTCGACCCATAAGCGCCCCCGCGGCGCCTCCGTGAACTCCTCGAATGGCGCGCCCATGGCTCTGGCCACTACATGGGCGCAGGTGATCACTTCACGGTGTCCGGTGAGGAACCCGGCTCCCTGCGGCCACCCGTCGGCGTCGAGGATCCTCACCACCGAGGCGTCACTCGGCGCGGCTCTGTCCTGTGTCATGAGGCCCCCGAACATCCCCGCACACTGCTTTATCAAGCGATTGGACGGGACAAGTGTGGCTGTCGCCAGCTTGATACGGCAATCGCATTGACGGTGACGGGCGAAGAAGGGGGCGACGAACACGACAGGCAGCGGGCTGAAAAGGGCCGGGAGCGGCCTTTCTCAGCCCGCATGCGGTCAGACGCGGTCGGCCGCGATCAGGAGGTACTGGAAGGAGCCGTCCTTGTAGGAGTTGATGAACGCTTCCTCGATGCCGGTGACCAGCGAGGACGTGGCCCGCAGCTCCCAGTACGGCAGGGTCGCGGCGGTCAGGTCGATGACGGCCTGCGGTACGAGGCGATTGTCGGCCATGGCGCGCAGGTACTCCCGCCGGGAGTGGATGTTGCACTCGAAGTGCGCGTTGATCTGGGACACCCACTTCGAGGGCTGGCCGTAACGCGGGTTCCAGCAACCGGTGATGGTCACGTAGCGGCCACCGACCGCCAGGATGCGGGAGTGCTCGGCGAAGAGGTCGTGCAGGTCGACGTACATGGTCGACTCGTTGTTCCAGGAGGCCGCTGCCTGCCCGGTCTCGAAGGGCATACCGAGCATGTTGCACACGTGGGCGCGGACGTGGTCCTCGATCCTGAGTTCGCGTGCCCGCCGGTTGGCGAAGTCGGCCTGCTTGGCCGACAGCGTGACGCCGTCGACCTTGCATCCGAAACGCTGGTGGGCCATGACCATCGAGCCGCCGCGGCCGCATCCGGCGTCCACGAGCCGGTCGCCGCGCTCGATGGGGCCGAGGTGGTCCAGGAGAAGTTCGGCCTGTGCCGACTCCAGGCGGTGCAGCTCGGCGATCAGCTTCTTCTCGTACTCGCTGTCGGCGCTGTCCCCGAGGGCGGTGTGGTCGACGTCGCCGATGCCGTAGTGGTGGTGGTACAGGCCGTCCACATCGCCGAGGCGCAGATTCACGGGCCTGGCCTCACCATCCCAGTAGCGGGCGATGTCCCCCTGGTAGGGCGTCGCCGGGGTGGGGATGAACGGGGAGCCGGCGGTGGTGAATTCGGTGCTGGTCATGGCTGAGTCCATTTCTCGTTACCAGAAGTCGGGCAGGCTGTAGCGGTAGGTATTGGTCTGGTGCCAGTAGTGGTTGCCGTCGACCCACGCGGCCACGCCCCGCAGAAAGCGCTGCACCGGCGGGACGGGACAGGCGGCGGCCACGGCCGCGGCTTCGGACTCGAAGTCGTGCATGAGGTCGTTGTGGACCTCGACCGCCTTCAGATAGGCCTCGCGGTCGGAGACGCCCTCACGTTCGGCGATGACCACGGGCAGGTTCAGGTGCCGGCCGGGGCCGGCGAGTTCCTTGGTGTACGAGTACAGGTCGTTCACGATGGTGGTGGCGTTTCCGGCGAGCGCGATGACCCGCTGCATTTCGGGCCGGGCGTGCAGGTCCGCCGGTAGTTCGTAGCCGCCGACGGTGTCGGTGATGGTGGGGCAGGGCCGGAAGTTGTTGAACTGGCGCATCGCCAGGTATTCCCACACCTCGGGGACGTGGTCCGTCTGGGCCCAGGCGGCCTCGGCGAGGTACCCCATGTGCAGACGGGCCATGTCGTGCCGGTACCGGTCGGCCTGGGAGGGGCTGGCCCCTTGGACGAAGTACTCCATGGCCGAGCGGTAGGCGCGCCGGGGCGCGTCCGAGTGGAGCGACTCCGCCCACTGCGGCTGGTACTCCTTCGAGGTGTGCAACGGATCGAGGGCGGTGTGCGCCAGCAGCAGGCGACCGCCGAGGCCGATGGGCGAGCCGCCGTGGTCCTCGCAGTAGCAGTCGTCCACCGCGTTCTCGGCGACCATCAGGCGCGTTGCGAGCATCAGATGGTCGACGGTGGGCGCGTCCGGGTGGCAGGCGACCATGTAGCGACCGACGGAGAAGCCGTCGAACTGGTCCTCCCAGTCCTCGGGATACAGATCGACCTCGTCCAGCGCCCAGGCCTTGATCCGGCGGCTGACCTCCTCCACGCGCGCGGGGTCGGGCTCCGGCACCGGGTGGTAGTAGAGGCCCGGGACCGGGACGCCTTCCGCGGGCTCCTCCGGCGGCGTCGGCGGAGCCGGCGGCTGCTCGCGCCGGGCCGGGTGGAGGCTCGCCGTGCCCAGGCCGCTCGGGCCGCGCAGGATCCGTTCCAGGTCGGCGGATGGCGGGGCGGGCAGTGAAGTCGCGGGGGGAATCTCAGGCGCAGGCATCCATGGCTCCTCGGTGGGTGGGGGCTGTCCCGGACGGACCCCGGGCACGCTCGGCCCGCCCGGAGACGGCCGGGCGCCCGGAGAGGGGGGCCGGGCCGTCGTCGTCGCCCGGCGGGGGAGGCCCTAGGGGGTGCGGGCGATCTGCACGTTCTCCAGTACACCGAGGGCGTCCGGCACCAGGATGGCGGCGGAGTAGTAGGCGCTGACGAGGTAGGAGATGATCGCCTTCTCGTCGATGCCCATGAAACGCACCGACAGCCCCGGTTCGTACTCCTCCGGCAGACCGGTCTGCCGCAGACCGATGACCCCCTGGTTGTCCTCGCCGGTGCGCATGACGAGGACGGAGCTGGTGTTCTCCTTGGTGATGGGGATCTTGTTGCAGGGCAGGATCGGAACGCCGCGCCAGGCCGGGACCTGCTGCCCGCCGAGGTCGACGTGGGTCGGATAGAGCCCGCGGGCGTTGAACTCCCGCCCGATCGCCGCGATCGTCCGGGGGTGGGCGAGGAAGAACTTGGAGCCGCGGCGGCGGCAGAGCAGCTCGTCGAGGTCGTCCGGGGTGGGCGGGCCGGAATGGGTCTGGATGCGCTGCTTGAAGTCGGCGTTGTGGAGCAGCCCGAACTCCCGGTTGTTGATCAGCTCGTGCTCCTGGCGCTCACGCAGCGCCTCGATGATGAGCCTGAGCTGCTCCTCGGTCTGGTTCATCGGCTCGTTGTAGAGGTCGGCGACCCTGGTGTGGATCCGCAGAACCGTCTGCGCCACGGAGAGTTCGTACTCGCGCGGCTTCAGCTCGTAGTCGACGAACGTGCCGGGCAGCGCGGGCTCACCCGAATGTCCGGCCGACAGGGCGATCTCGGCCTCACCGCGCCGGTTCTGCCGCTGGCCGAGACGTGAGCGGAACTCCTGGACGTGGGCCTGCAGGCTCGGTGCCGTGGACAGCACGGCGTCGAAGTCGGCGCGGGACAGAGTGAGGAGGGTGCCGGAGGTCTCGGCGGTGGCGGTGGAGTCCCACCGGGCGTCCCCGTCCAGCAGGGCGTCCTCACCGAACCGGTCGCCGTCGGCGAGAACGGCTACGGAGACCTCGTCGCCGTACTTGCCGACCGTGCTCCGGCTCACCCGGCCGTGGGCGATCATGTAGAACTGCTCGGCGGGCGCACCGCGCTCGACCAGCGTTTCACCGGGACGGAAGTCGTGCTGGACGCACCGGTCGGCGATCGCGGTCAGCACCTCCACGTCCTCGAAGCCGCGCAGCAGGGCCAGTTCGCCCAGCTCGCGGGGGATCACCCGGACCGTGGCACCGTCCTGTACGAACTCCACACGCCCGTCGCCGACGGTGTAGGTCAGCCGGCGGTTCACCCGGTAGGTGCCCCCCTTGACCTCGACCCAGGGCAGCGTCCGCAGCAGCCAGCGGGAGGTGATGCCCTGCATCTGCGGCGCGGACTTG
This sequence comes from Streptomyces sp. NPDC019937, assembly GCF_040631655.1. Taxonomy (NCBI): domain Bacteria; kingdom Bacillati; phylum Actinomycetota; class Actinomycetes; order Kitasatosporales; family Streptomycetaceae; genus Streptomyces; species Streptomyces sp. NPDC019937. The sequence continues at coordinate 39,913 of NZ_JBEYAL010000016.1, read as the reverse complement.
GTCGTGGTGGCAAGGTTGCGGGCAGCCGCCGTGCTCAGGCTGGACTGCCGAGTCGGCTCCCGAGGTGTTTCCGAGCTGGTTCCAACAGTCATCGGGCGAGCTCTCCTTCGTGACGGCGGTGGCTTCGCGCGCGCAGGCGCGTCACCGGAAAAGAGAAGGGGGCGGGCGTCCGGGATCCCGTCCGGACCCGGGGAACAGTAGTGGCTGGTAGGCCACTTGGCCCGGGGAAGCCGTCAGCATTAACTCGATAAGATGATCGTGGCCTGCGTGGGGTTTGCCGGAGTGGCCGGCGGTACTCAGAAGCGATCGTCGGCGGCCCCCGATGTGCGGCGCCTCCCTCTCTACGCCTCACCGAGTGAACTCCCCTGTCTCCTGCGCCTGTTCCCAAGGCCGTTGACGAAGCGGAACGTTGCTCCGTATATTGATCCGGAACGACGCTCCGCTTTTTCTGTGGCCATGTGTGGCCATATGTCGTCATGGAAGGGAAACACGCGTCATGAGTGAACCGACGTACACAGCCGATACGTTCAGCTCCTCCGCCCCCGTCCTCTCGGTCAGCCCGGTGGTGCTGTCCGCTCCGGACCGGGCCGTGGATCTGGAGATGCGCGTCTCTGCACCGGTGACCGGGAGCGACCTGCCCGTCATCCTCCTCTCGCACGGCCAGGGCCCCTCGAACCACCTGTCCTCGCTGAACGGCTACGCCCCGCTCGCCAACTACTGGGCGGCGCACGGCTTCGTCGTCATCCAGCCCACCCATCTGAGTTCCAGGACGCTGAGCCTGGACCCCGCCACCCCCGGGGCGCCCCTGTTCTGGCGATCACGGGCCGAGGACATGAAGCGCATCCTCGACCAGCTCGATGTGATCGAGTCCGCCGTGCCGCAGCTCGCCGGGCGACTGGACCACGGCAGGGTGGCCGTGGCCGGGCACTCGATGGGCGGGCACACCGCGAGCCTGCTGCTGGGCGCCCGGCTCACCGACCCGCACGACGGTACGGAAGTGAACCTGGCCGAACCCCGCATCAAGGCAGGCGTCCTGCTCGCCGCGCCCGGCAGAGGCGGCGACGCGCTCAGCCCGTTCGCGTCAGAGAACCTTTCCTTCTTCTCGACCATGGACTTCTCCACGATGACGACCCCCGCCCTCGTGGTCGCCGGCGATAAGGACACCTCCGCCCATCTGACGGTCATGGGCCCGGACTGGCACGCCGACCCGTACACCCTCGCCCCGGGCCCCAAGACCCTGCTCACCCTGTTCGACGCGGAGCACGGGCTCGGCGGAGTCTCCGGGTATGACGTCGCCGAAACCACGGACGAGAACCCCGAGCGCGTATCCGCCGTCCAGCGGCTCACCTGGGCCTACCTCCGCACCGAGCTGTACCCGGGGGAGCCCGCTTGGCAAGCGGCGCGTGACACGCTGACGGCCGGCCCCCACCCGGTCGGGCGAGTGGAAGCCAAGTGAGCGCACCCGGTGGGCGTTCGACCCACTCCTCCCGCTGTCCCGGCGCACCGCCCTGCGGGCCGCCTGATCCGCTACGACGACCGGTTGCGGCCCCAGCCGGAGGTGGCCACGTCGTGGAGGTATGCCGCCGACGGACGGAGCATCACGCTCAGGCTGCGCGACGACGTGACCACTGTTCGACCTCTTCGAGTTCGTGATCATCGGGCCGGCACACGCTCGACGACGCGCTGGCGGGCAGGAGGCTCACCGGCATCCCCGGCGCACCGCCCGACCTGTCGCTGCCGCTCGCCGGCTGCGCGTTCGCACAGCGGTGCGCGGCGGCGGACGAGCAGTGCCGGACCGAGGTGTCGCCCCTGGCCGGCGGGGGCGTGGCCTGCTGGAACCCGTCTCGGCGCTCGACGTCTCGGTGCAGGCCCAGATCGTCAACCTCCTGGCCGACCTGCGGCGTGACCTCGGCCTGGCGCTGCTGTTCATCGCCCACGACCTGGCGGTCGTACGGCAGGGCGTCACCCGATCCCGCACCGGTGCCGCGCGGATACTGGAGACTCCTGCGGTATGACGACACACAAGCAGACGCCGGTGAGCCCGAAGCCCTTGCGGAAGCTCGGCTTCTTGACGATAGGGCTGTTCGACGAGGCCGACCCCCGCCGGGGCCATGAGTCGACACTGGAGATCATCGAACTGGGTGAACGCCTGGGATTCGACAGCGCCTGGGTGCGCCACCGGCATCTGCAATACGGCATCTCCTCGCCCGTCGCCGTCCTGGCGGCGGCGACGCAACGCACCAGCCGCATCGAGCTGGGCACAGCCGTCATACCCGTCGGATGGGAGAATCCGCTACGGCTGGCCGAAGACCTGGCGACGGTCGACATCCTGTCCCGGGGGCGCCTCAACCCGGGGGTCAGCGTCGGCCCGCCGAACCACTACGACCAGGTCAAGGGCGCCCTCTACCCGGACACGGCCGACGCCGAGGACTTCAGTCACGAGCGGGTGCGACGGCTGCTGGACTTCGTACGCGGCGAACCGGCCACCGACTTCAGCGGTGTCGAGGGCTTCGAGGTGTTCTCCGACCGTGTCCAGCCGCACGCCCCGGGCCTCGGCCGCCGCATGTGGTACGGCGGCGGCAGCCTGCGGTCGGCCCGCTGGGCCGGCGACCAGGGAATGAACCTGCTCACCAGCAGCGTCGTGAAGGCGGAGGAGTCCGAGGACTTCGCCGAGATCCAGCTGTCCCACATACGCGCCTTCCGCGCCCACCACCCCGACGGCGACCGCGCCCGGGTCTCCCAGGGGCTCGTCGTCATCCCCACCGACACCGCCTCGCCGGAGCAGCGCGCGAAATACGAGCGGTACGCCCGGAAACGGATGCCGAGGACCGCCACGCCACAGGGCCCGGCGCGCATGATGTTCGCCCCCGACCTCGTCGGCACATCGCAGGAGATCGCCGAACGGCTCGCCTCCCACGCCGCCTTCCGGGAGGTGGAGGAGGTCGCGTTCGCGCTGCCGTTCACCTTCGAGCACGAGGACTACGTCCAGATCCTCACCGACATCGCCACCAGGCTCGGCCCGGTCCTGGGCTGGCAGCCGCCCGGCCGGGCCGCCTGATCACGCGTCCGCCGCCCCGGCCGGTCCCCGGCGGCGGGGCAGCGCCGCCACCGCGAGGGCCGGGACGGCGGCGAGGACCAGCCAGGGCACGGCGGCGGGGAGACCCAGGTCGAGCAGGGAGCCGGTGGCCGAGCTGCCGATGAGGACGATCAGGCCGGATACGGACGACAGCGCCCCGGTATAGAGGCCGAGCCGTCCGTCCTCGGCGAGGTCGGGCACCCAGGCGCGGGCGGCCGGGACGACCAGCATCTGCCCCAGGGTGAGCAGGACGACGAACCCCGCCGCGGGCAGCAGTCCCGCGGCCCCCGACCACCCTGCCGGGCGGGCGGCGGCCACCACCGCGAAACCGGCCGCGACGAGCAGCAGCCCGCCCGCCATCGAGCGGCGCAGATCGAGCCGGTCGCCCGCCCAGCGGGTCACCGGCAGCTGGGCGCACACGACCAGCAGGGAGGACAGCGCGAACAGCCAGGACAGGGGAGCCTGCGACCCCGTCGCGCGCTCCACCTCCTCCGGCAGGGCGAGGTAGAGCTGGTTGTAGGCGAGCAGATAGCTGCCGTACGCGCAGCACAGGGCGAGGAAGCGGCGGTTCGCCAGCATCGCCCGCACCCCGCCCCGCTCCCGGGTGCGGGCCCGGCCGGGGATGTGCCGTGGCATCAGCCGCGCGTGCCCGGCGAGGACGAGGACGAAGACCCCCGCTCCGGCCAGGCACGCGGTGCGGAAGTCCACGACCAGCAGCAGACCGCCGAGCAGCGGCCCGACGAAGGCCCCGGCCTGCCCCGCCGCGCTGAACAGGGCCAGCACCCGGGTACGGGGACCACGGCCCTCCCGCTCCCAGATCACCGCCTGCCGGGCCACCTCGGACTCCACCGCCGGGGAGAACAGAGCGGCGGCGAAACCGATCAGCAGCACCGCGCCGACCACGGCCCAGCTCGACTCCGCGTACCCCAGCCAGGCGAACCCCGCGATCCGCAGCACGCACCCGGCCAGTACGACCGGCCGCACGCCGTGCCGGTCCACCAGCCAGCCGCCGACCACGAACAGGCCCTGCTGGCTGAAGGTCCGCAACCCCAGGACGAAGCCGACCAGCCAGCCCGCCATGCCGATCGCGGTGCCGAGGTGCTCGGCGAGGAACGGCAGCACGGCGTAGAAACCGATGTTGAAGGCGAGCTGCGTGAGGATCAGCAGCCGCAGCAGCGGTGACAGGTCCTTCCAGGTCCGTTCGCGCGGCGGCTTGGGGGCCCGGGCGGTCCGGCCGGTCCGGGTCAGGACTCGGCGGAGGGGATCGGCCATCGGGTGTCCACTCATCGCTGCCCTCCCCAACGGCGCCCGGCTCGCCACGGGGCTCCGCCCCGGCACTCAGCCGACATGAACATGAGGCCGCCGGGCCCGGTCCGGCTCGGCCTCGCGCAGCACCTCTCGCGTGACCGGAGCGACCTCTCCCTGGCCGAAGAGGAAGAACCGCAGGAACTGGGCGAAGGGGCTGCCCTCGGTCCACTCGAAGTAGATGTGCGGCCTGCACCCGGTCACATCCCGGACGTGCAGCAGCAGCGCGGCCAGCGAGTTGGGGATGCTGGAGCCGTCGAGGGTCAGGACACGGTAGCGGCCGTGCAGCACCTCGCCGTGCACGCGCAGCGCCGATTCGAAGTCGGAGGGGTCGCGGACGGTGACCTCGACGAAGACCAGGTCCTCCTCGTCCGGGATGTCGTTGTCGGCCCGGATCTGCAGGATCTTGTCGCGGTACTCGGTCGCGTCCCGGTGGTCCGGCTCGTTGGCGATGAACCGTATGCGGCGGGTGGCGCAGTCACGGACGAAACGCCGGGCCATGTCGTCCAGGTCCATGTCGGTGACCCGTAGCTCGAAAGCACGGGCGAGCCGGGACAGCAGCGACACCGCGATGATGCCCGCGATGAAACACGCGCCGATCTTCACGCCGTCGGGGCGTTCCACGACGTTGACCGCCGTGGTGTAGACGAAGACCGCGGAGATCACGCCGAAGCCGACGGTCCAGCCCCGCTGCCCGGCGCGGCGGGCGGCGATCGTGACGGCGACGGCGGCGGAGGTCATCAGGACCAGCACCCCGGTGGCGTACGCGCCGCCCTGGGCGTCCACATCGGCGTTGAAGATCCAGGTGACCAGGAAGGCGATCAGGGTGAAGACCAGCACCATGGGACGCACCGCGCGGGCCCAGTGCGGGGCCATGCCGTAGCGGGGCAGATAGCGCGGCATGAGGTTGAGCAGTCCGGCCATGGCGGAGGCGCCCGCGAACCACAGGATGCCGATGGTCGCGGCGTCGTAGACGCTGCCGAAGACGGACCCCAGATAGTGGTGCGCGAGATACGCCAGCGCTCGCCCGTTGGCCTTGCCGCCGGCCTTGAACTCGTCCTGCGGGATGAGCACGGTGGTGATGAAGCTCGTGGTGATCAGGAAGGCGCTCATGATCACGGCGGCGGTGGTGAGCAGCTTCCTGGTGTCCCGGATCCGCCCGGTGGGCCGCTCCTCGGTGTCACCCGGGTCGCCCTGCACATGAGGCATGACGGCCACGCCGGTCTCGAAGCCGGACAGGCCCAGTGCGAGTTTGGGGAACACCACCAGCGCCAGACCGACCATGACCAGCGGGTTGCTGTGCTGTTCGGTCAGCGCCCGGGACCAGTCGGTGACCACATGGGAGGCGGTGGCCACATGCCACAGCCCGACGATCACGACGACCACGTTCAGCGCCAGATAGCCGCCCACGAGCACCACCGCCACCCCGATGGCTTCCATGAAGCCCTTGAGGAAGACGGCGCCGAGCAGGGCGACCAGCCCCAGCGTGATGGCCACCTCGTGACCCTGCAGAACGCTGGTGAAGTGCGGGTTCTCCACCAGGTGGGTGGAGGCGTCGGCGGCCGAGAGGGTGATGGTGATCAAAAAGTCGGTGGCCGCGAACCCCAGCAGTGTCAGAACGAACAGCTTGCCCTGCCAGAACGACAGCAGCCGCTCCAGCATCGCGATCGACCCCTCACCATGCGGGCTCTCCTTGGCCACCCGCCGGTACACCGGCAGCGCCCCCGCCAGGGTCACCGCCACCAGCACGATGGTGGCGACGGGGGACAGCAGCCCGGCCGCGAGAGCGGCGATACCGGGCTGGTAACCGAGCGTGGAGAAGTAGTCCACACCGGTCAGGCACATCACCCGCCACCACCGCTGCCCCTTGTGTCCCTCCGGGACCTGGGCATGGGGCCCGGGCTGCTGCTTGGCCATATCGGACAGGCCCTCCAGCAGCCAGCTCCGGAGCCGACCTCCCTTGCGGGCCCCCTCCGGGCGGGTCTCCACGTCGGTGGAGGTGGCCATCACGTACTCCCGATCACATAGCGTTACAGAGCGCCGCCCAGGAACAAACGACCGAATCAGGGTAAGCGGGACCCGCGCCGAGCGTGACGGCGGCATGCCCGGCCCGAGAAACGATCAGGCCAGGTGGCCGGTCTTGGCCACGCACGTGCCGCGCGGTATCGTCGCTGCGATATCGACGACGGCAAGACGGAAGCCGGTGGGAATCCGGCACGGTCGCGCCACTGTGTGCCATCGCCTCGCGGGAGGTGGTGGTGAGTCAGACCCGTAGCAGTCGTCCTGTGCACCACCGAGATGGGACGCGAACTCCCAGAGGAGGCCCTGCCATGGCGCAGCCAGTCGCCCAGCCGACACCCGCCACCCCCGCTCTCCCCGCCCCGCTGCCGCTCAAGGCGATAGCTCCCTGGGCGGTCTTCTTCGGCATCCTGATGCTGGTCCTGCTGTACTTCGTCGGCGCCGAGCAGGGCGCCACCGCTGTCGTCTCCGGCGAGAGCGTTCACGAGTGGGTGCACGACGCCCGCCACCTGCTCGGCTTCCCCTGCCACTGAGCGAGGGACGCCACGCACTCATGAACTCCGCAACGGTAAGAAATCTCCTGGTCCGGGGCATGTTCGCGGGCCTGGGCGCCGGCCTGCTCGCGCTGATCGCCGCGTACTTCCTCGGTGAGCCGAACGTCGACAGCGCGATCAGCTTCGAGGAGGCCCACGCCCACGGGCACGAGGTCGAGCTCGTCTCCCGTAGCCTGCAGTCCACCGCGGGCCTGGCCACCGGTGTCCTGATCTACGGGGTCACCTTCGGCGGCGTCGCCGCCCTCGCCTACTGCTTCGCCCTCGGCCGCGTCGGCCGTTTCAGCCCCCGGGCCACCGCGCTGCTGCTCTCCGGCTGCGCGCTGCTCGCGGTCTACGTCGTGCCGTTCCTGAAGTACCCGGCCAACCCGCCCGCGGTCGGCAACGCCGACACCATCGGCAAACGAACGACGCTGTACTTCCTGATGATGCTGCTCAGCATCCTCCTCACGATCGGCGCCACCCTCCTGGGCAAGCGGCTCGCCCCGAAGTTCGGCACCTGGTACGCCACCGTCGCCGCGGTGGCCGCCTTCGCCGTCGCGATCGGGCTGGCGTACGCCTTCCTGCCGGTGGTCAACGAGGTGCCGGGGGGCTTCCCCGCCACCGTGCTGTGGCGGTTCCGGCTGTCCGCCCTCGCCATGCAGCTCACCCTGTGGGGCGGATTCGGGCTCATCTTCGGCGAGTTGGCCGAGCGGCTGCTGAACCCGCGGGCCGCGAAGGCCGAGGCGCCCCGCCCGATGGCGGCCGCCCCGAACTGACCCCTACCGAGGCGTACGAGGGCCCGCGGAGCCATCCGCGGGCCCTCCCGCGTTCCTCGGGCCAGGCGGACCGAGCCGCCGGCCGGGCCCCCGCCTGCGAGACTGCGTCCCATGACCACGCAGCAACGCCGGATCCTCGTCATCGGCATCGGAGCGGGTGACCCCGACTACCTGACGCTCGGGGCGGTGAAGGCGATGGGCCGCGCCGACGTCTTCTTCATCGTCGGCAAGGGGGCCGACACCTCCGCACTCACCGATCTCCGCCACCGCATGCTGGACGAGCACGCGCGGGCGCCCTACCGCGTGGTGGAGGTGGACGACCCGAGCCGCGACCGGCGCCCGATGGGGCGCGGCGACTACACGACCGCCGTCCACGACTGGCGCGCCCGTCGCGCGGACATCTTCGAAGGCCTGCTACGGGACGAGATGACGGCCGACGAGACCGCGGCGTTCCTGGTGTGGGGCGACCCGTCGCTGTACGACAGCACCCTCGGGATCCTCGCCGCCATCGAGGCACGTGGCTCCGTCTCCGTCGACGTCGAGGTCATCCCCGGCATCAGCAGCGTCTCGTCGCTCGCCGCGCGGCACCGCATCCCCCTGAACCGGGTGGGCCGGCCGCTGCACATCACCCCGGCCCGCCGGCTCTCCGACGTGGGCCGGAACGACGACGGAGACATCGTCGTGCTGCTCGACGCGCACGAGTCGTTCACCCAGGCCGGAGGCGACGTCTGGATCTACTGGGGCGCCTACCTCGGCACGCCGGACGAACTCCTGGTCGCCGGGCCGCTGCGAGAGGTGTCCGACCGCATCCGGCGGGTGCGCGCCGAGGCACGCGACCGGCATGGATGGATCATGGACACGTATCTGCTGCGCGTCGTGGAGTGACCGGGGCCGTACCGGTGTGACGGAGCCGGTGGCGGGAAGCGCGGTCTCCGCGCTTCCCGCCACCCACGCCGATGCCTTGCCCCCGCGGCCGGCCGCTAGGAAGCCTGGGCCTTGTCGTACAGGGCCTTCGCCTCGTCGCCGAAGTACGGGCCGAACATCGTGTTCGGCAGGAAGACGTAGCCGAAGCTGTTCACGGAGACCTGCAGCCCGGTGCCGGTGGCCTCACTGAAGCCGGTGAGCCAGGGGCCGCCGCTGGAGCCGCCCGTCATGTTGCAGGCCAGGCCGTGGTCCTGCGTGAGGAGGAAGTCCTTCGAGCTGTTGCCGCTGCAGTAGATGAGCTTCGTGCCGTCGTACGGCGAGGCGGCGGGGAAGCCGAAGGAGTACATCTGCTTGTTGTAGCCGCCGTTGAACTGGATTCCCTGCGCGCCGACGACCGAGGTGAGCTTCTTGCCGTTCAGCGGGGCGACGACCGCGGCGCCGATGTCGTAGTTCATGTCCTCACTCGCTTCCCACTGCGGGGTGGTGAGTGTCGTGGCCGCGGTCCACTGGCCGTACGGCGCGTTGCCGTTGTTGTAGCCGGGCACGAAGACCCAGTTGGTGTGCCAGCTGCCCTGGTACTTCACACAGTGCCCGGCTGTGATGACGGTGCTGGCGTTCTGGCTGGTCACGGCATTGCCGGTGCAGGACGCGGTACGCCCCTGGAAGGTGAAGAACACCCGGCCCGAGGTGGAGACGACGGCCCCGCTGCCGGTCCACGGACCACCGGCCTGCGGGAAGGACGCGGGGGCGGCGGTGGGGTCGACGGTCGTCGACGGCCCGCCGGCCTCGGGAGTCGTCAGGCGCTTGGCGGGCTTCCGGGTCAGCAGCACATCGAGCGGGGTGGCCGCGCGCATCCGCTCGGCGGTCCAGAAGGCGCGCGCCCTGTGCTGTTCGGCCGGCGATGCGGTGCGGGCCGCTACCGACGGCCCGGAGGCCGATGCGGGGGTTGCCGCGGTGGCCGCGCCGGTACCCAGCAGGCCGCCGCTGAACAGGGCTCCGACGGCCAGCAGAATGCCCGCGGCAGTGCGATGGCGTCTCACGCATGTCTCCTTCTGCCGTGCCCGGGCGGATTGCGTCCGGGCAGGGTGGGGGAACGAAGAGCGGTGCGGATAGACGTGCGTGAGGCAGCGTGCCACGGGAATCCTGACTTGTCAGGGGCGCGTTGAGGCATTTTCCGGCCGGACGCCGTCGGTGTGGCCGGGCACGTGGCGGTTCAGCCCTTGACCGACCCTCCGAGGATGCCGCGGAAAGGGCGCAGAACGCCCCCCGCACCCTGCGCGTCGTACGAGAAGCCGGTGAACGCCTCGGCGAAGTCCTCGCCGCCATGGTGTGCTTCCACAACCCCGGCTCATCGTGGTCGGCGGCGCCCTCGCCATCCTCCAGGACGACCTGCTCGGGGCCGGCTGTCTGCCCGTGGAACGCGCCCTGTCACCCACGGGGCTCGCGGCCTGGCCCTGACCACCGCCCCGTACCCCGGCCCCGGCGGGTATGCGGATGCCGATGCCCCTGCCGCATCTGCGAGGGATAGGCGTCCTGTGCCATCGCAAGAGCCGGACCTGTGATCGGCGAGGTTGGCATGTGCGTTTGTACGTGACGTGGCTCCGGGTACGGTCATCCGGGAGGTGGTAGCCCGTGAGTCAGTCCCGCGTCGCCGCCGGTACGGCCGCCCGCCCGATGGCGGCCCTTGTCCTCACCGGCGATCTGAACCGTCCGGCCCGGCTCACGGTGCCCGACCTGCTGGCCTGGCCCCAGCACGAGGCCGACGTCAGCTTCGAATGCGCCACCAGCGGAATCCGGCACCACCGCTTCACCGGACCACTGCTGCACGACGTGCTGGCGGCCGCTGGCCCGGGCTTCGACCCCGCCCGCCGCAAGGACCGCCTGCGCTTCCTTATCGCGGTCTCCGGCACGGACGGCCACCACGCCCTGCTGTCCTGGGGCGAGATCGACCCCGACTTCGGCCGAGCCCCCGTCCTGCTCGCGGTCCGCATCGACGACACCCCGCTCGACCGCGCGGGTCCCCAACTCGTCCTGCCCCAGGACCGCTGCGGGGCCCGGCACATCAGCGGCATCACCGCCATCCGCGTGGACGGCGGCTACAGCTCGTGGACCTGACGCCAGGCGATACCGGTACCCCAACAGTGAAGCGGGACCGGTGAGCTGGGCGAAACCGACGGGCGTCCTGGTCGTCCAGCATCTGCCGCACGAGGGCCCGTACGCCATCGGCACCGCGCCGGAGGCGGCCGGGCTGCCGGTGCGGACGTGCCGGACCTGGGCCGGGGACCCGGCCCCCGGAATCGCCGGACGGACTGGCGGCCCCGGTGGTGAGGGGCGGACCGATGGCGGCGTACGACGACTCCCCGGCAGTCCCGGCCCTCACGGCCGAGCCGGCGCTGCTGCGGGCCGCGCTGGAGGCGGAGGTCCCCGTGCTCGGGGTGTGCCTCGGCGCGCGACTGCTCGCGGTGGCGGCCGGCGCCGTGGCCCGGCCCGGCGACGGTCAGCAGATCGGCGGGGGAGCGGTACGGACGACCCCGGCCGCGCCCGCCGACCCGCTGTTGCCGCGGCACCCGAACACCTGCGCGTGCTGCACCGGCACGGCGACACCATGGACCCCGGCCGGTGCCACCCTGCTGGCCTCCTGCGACCGCTACCCGGTCCAGGCGTTCCGGACCGGCGGCTCGGCCTGGGGGCTGCGGTTCCACCTGGAGGTGGACAGCGAGGCCGTCGACGCCTTAGCCACGGCCGCCCCTGGACCCCGACGACCTGCCGGCCGAGGAGTACCTGCGCCCCGCGCTCCGCGTGACGGGCTGGGACCTGGACCGCTACGAGGACGCGCCACACCACTTCCTGGCCCGGGCGGCGCGCCACGGCTGAACCCGGGCGATGCGAGGTGATTTTCCTTCTTTCGGGTGGTCTTCCTTCGTTGTTCCGTCATGCGCGGGCCCGCCCCCGCACACTTCTGACGCTGAAGGGCTCTGACTCCGAAGAGCAGAGTCAGCAGGCTGAGGAGGGGGATATGGCGGGCAACACCGTTCTGTTCGCGGTACGGGAGCACTCCGGCGGCGACACGGCCGGGGCCGAGCAGCTCCGCAGGATCCATGAGGCCATCGAGACCGCCGGGTTCGCCGTGCGGTGGGCCGGAACAGGCGCCGAGGCCCGGACGGTGCTGCGCACCGAGGCCGGTCTGGCAGCCGCGTTGGTGGACTGGGAGCTCGACCCGGGAGGCGGTCCGGACGGCGAACCCGGCGGCGCCGCGGTGCTGCGCGACATCGGCCGGCGCTTCCAGGGCCTGCCGGTCTTCCTCAGCGCGGCCGACGAAGGCTTCGAGGACCTGCCGCTGTGGGTGTCGGAGACCGTCGTCGGGTACGTCTGGCCGGAGGAGGACACCGCCGCCTTCATCGCCGGGCGTATCTCCAGTGCCGCCCGCGCCTACCGCGAAGCCGTTCTGCCGCCGTTCTTCAAGGCGCTGCGCCGCTTCGACGATACGCACGAGTACTCCTGGCACACCCCCGCCCACGCCGGTGGCGTCGCCTTCCTCAAGTCACCGGTGGGCCGCGCCTTCCACGACTACTTCGGGGAGCGCCTGTTCCGCAGCGACCTGTCCATCTCGGTCGAGGCGCTCGGCTCCCTGTTCGAGCACACGGGGCCCATCGGCGAGGCGGAGCGGAACGCCGCCCGGGTCTTCGGCGCCGACCTCACATACTTCGTCCTCCACGGCGATTCGACCTGCGATCGCCTGGTCGGCCACTTCAGCGTGACCCGCGACGAGATCGCCCTCGTGGACCGGAACTGCCACAAGTCGGTGCTCCACGGCCTGGTCATCTCCGGCTCACGGCCGGTGTATCTGATCCCCACACGCAATGGCTACGGCCTCTCCGGGCCGCTGCCCCCGGGCGAGGTCCAGGCGGACACCGTGGCCGCCCGCGTCGGGGGAAACCCGCTGGCGCAGGGCGCGCTCTCCCCCCGGGCCCAGTACGCGGTCTTCACCAACTCCACCTACGACGGCCTGTGTTACGACGCGGTCCAGGTCGCCCGGGCGTTCTCGGCCAGCACACCCCGGGTCCACTTCGACGAGGCGTGGTTCGCCTACGCCCGCTTCCACCCCCTCTACGCCGGGCGCTACGGGATGTCGGTAGGACCCGACACCTTCCCCGGCCCGGACCGCCCCACCGTCTTCGCCACCCAGTCCACCCACAAGCTGCTGGCCGCCCTGTCGCAGAGCGCCATGGTGCACATCAAGCCCGCACCCCGGGCCCCGGTGGAGCACGACCGGTTCAACGAGGCGCTGATGATGCACGGCACCACCTCTCCGCTGTATCCGATGATCGCCTCCCTGGATGTCGCCACCGCGATGATGGACGGCCCACAAGGCCGCTGGCTGATCGACGAGGCGGTGACCGAGGCGGTCCGCTTCCGCCAGGCGGTGGTGCGGATCGGCCGTCGCGTCAAGGCCGCCGGTGACCGTCCCGCCTGGTTCTTCGGGGTCTGGCAGCCGGAGACGGTGACCGACCCGTCCAGTGGTGAGCGGCTGCCCTTCGACGAGGCCCCGGCCGAGCTGCTGCGCACGGAACCGTCGTGCTGGGAGCTGGAACCCGACGCGGATTGGCACGGATTCCCCGGGCTCGGCCAGGGCTACTGCATGCTCGACCCCCTCAAGGTCACCGTGACCTGCCCGGGAATCGACGCAAGCGGCCACATGGCCGACTGGGGCATCCCCGCCCGGGTCCTCACCTCCTACCTCGCCACCCGGAACGTGGTGGTGGAGAAGACCGACAGCTACACCACCCTGGTCCTGTTCTCCATGGGCATCACCAAGGGCAAGTGGGGCACGCTCCTGGACGCCCTGATGGACTTCAAGTCCCTCTACGACGAGGACGCGCCACTGGACCGCGTCCTGCCCGGGCTGGTCACCACCCACCCCAACCGCTACACCGGCGGGACCCTGCGCGGTCTGTGCCAGGAGATGCACGACTACCTGCGCGAGGTGGACCTGGTCCAGCTGCTGGACACCGCCTTCCAGGATCTCCCGGAGCCGGTCGCCCCTCCGCAGCTCTGCTACCAGCGACTGATCCGCGGCGGCACGGAGCGGGTGCGGCTGGCCGACGCGGCGGGCCGGGTGGCCGCGGCCATGGTCACCGTCACGCCGCCCGGTATCCCGGTGCTGATGCCCGGCGAGGGCACCGGCACCGTGAACGGTCCGCTGCTGCGCTATCTGACGGCCCTGGAGTCGTTCGACCGCCGCTTCCCCGGATTCCGCAGCGAGACCCACGGGGTGACCATCGACCCCGAGACCGGCGACTATCTGATCGAGTGTCTGACCCGGGACGAGGAAGCCCACCACGCCGCTCTGGCCGAGCCCCGCAAGATCGTCGTCCCGGCCCCGGCCCTTGCCGAGGACACCGTGCCCGCGGATACGAAAGGCCGGCCCCGGCCCTGAGAACGCTGTGCCCGAGTGGCTGAGCCGGCCGCTCGGCCCAGGGAGAAGTCCCGGCGAGCGGCCACGGACGACTCGATGCTCCGGGCGGGTGTGCCCGTCACGCGCGCCCCGCGAGCAGCCGCTCGCCTCAGGACTTCATGACGCGTACAGCTCCACGGCACGCCCATCCGGGTCTTCCACTACGTGGCGGCCAGGGGCCAGCGGCGGCGTCACAGCCCGGCCCTCGACGGTGAAGCCCAGCCGCACACTGGAGACGGGCCGCTTGGCGGTGGCGGGATAGAGCTCGATCACCGTGCCGTCCGGCAGGGTGGCGGCGTAGTGGGTGGGCCCGCGCCCGTGCTGTTCCGGGACGAAGGACAGTCCCAGACCGGTGTAGAACGCGCGGGACTCCTCCAAGTGGTCGGTGTAGAGGACCAGGAGTGCGATGCGGGCGGCTTCGGCGGACGTGGCAGACATGAGGCTCCGTACTGGTTCGTTCGTGTCAGAACTCCGACGCCCCCCATGAGGTGACGTGCACTTCGTCGCCCACGGACAGCTTGCCGGGGCGCAGCACGGCGTACTTCGTGCCGAACGCGACGCCGCCCTCGGCGGCCCGGCGGTAGGCGGCCAGGGTGCGCAGCGGCTCGGGGCCCGCCTTGGCGCCCGACCGCTGGTCGACCATGGTGACGGCGCAGCGGATGGCGAGCTTGGCGTAGCCGAGTTCCGTGTCGCCGATGGTGATGCGGTGGGCGCGGTCCTCGGTGTGAGGGGTGTTCCAGCCGTCGACGACGATGTTCGGGCGGAAGCGGTCCATGGGGAGGGGCGGGGCGCCGCGCTCGTCCAGCCGCTCGTTCAGCAGATCCAGGGTGGCCCGGGAGAGGATGTGGACGGCACAGCTGTCGGCGTACCCGGAGGTGCCGGGCGTGCGGCCATCGGTGACCCGCTCGTGGTCGTCCGGAACGCGCACCAGACGGCTCGGCACGCCGAGGACACCGGACAACCACGCGGCGGCTGCGTCGCCTTGGTCGACGCCCCTGAACGGTGCCCCGAACAACTCGACCTCACGCAGCGGTCCGGAGGCGTCGACATCGATCACGACCGGGTCCGCGTCCGGGGCACCCAGCGTGAGCCGTTGCCCGTCGGCGCCGATCCAGGGGCGGATCAAGGCCAGCCGCGGGTGGCGCCGTTGGCTGCGGAAGACACCTTCCTCGCTGATGACCATGAAACCGCGGTCATGGGCCAGACCGGCGGGCGTCAGCACTGCGGCGTGCGCCGACATCCCGGCGCACCCCTTGACGGGATAGGACAGCAGCTCCACGACCTTGGCCACATGCTTTCCCCTCGTCCGCGCACATGTCATACCGCCGTGATCCTATGGACCTGTGGCCGCGAGGCAATCGAAATACACGGGGCGGCTCGCCCACGAGTCGGCCCATCCCACCGGAAACCCCGAAGCACGGCTGCTACGGGTCATGTTCTGCCACGCGATCGCCCGTGGCGCCATCAGGACGGGCACGCCGGTGATCACTGCCACGAGCCGGCGCGGTCGCCAGTCAGCTGCGGGGGAGGGCCCACCCGGTCCCGGAGTGGATCGTCACCGGTGCCGGAACGAGGGCGCGTACCCGACATCAGCCGCCCCCGTGCCGAGCCCGGTTTAACGAACCCGCCCCTATGATGTTTGCGTGAACATCCAACCGGACGGGGACGCGCGGAGGATGCCCGCCGGGTTGGTCGCGCTCGCGCTCGGCAGCTTCGGTATCGGCCTGACCGAGTTCGTGATCGCGGGCCTGCTGCCCCAGGTGAGCCGCGACCTGGATGTCTCCGAGGCCGCGGCCGGGTGGCTCATCTCGGGATACGCGCTGAGCGTCGCGATCGGCGCCATCCTGCTGACCGCCGCCACCACCCGCATCCACCGCAAGGCCGTCCTCGTCGGGTTGGTGGCGCTGTTCGTCCTTGGCAACCTGCTGTCCGCCGTCGCGCCCACCTACGCCGTGGCACTGCTCGGCCGCGTCGTCGCCGCCCTGTGTCATGGCTCCTTCTTCGGCATCGGCTCGCTCGTCGCCCGCCGTATGGTCCCGCCGGGGCGGGCCTCGCGCGCGGTCGCCGTGATGTTCGCCGGGCTGACGGTCGCCAACGTACTGGGCGTCCCGTTCGGTGCCCTGGTCGGCGAACGCTTCGGCTGGCGCGCCACGTTCTGGGCGATCACCGGGATCGGCGTGCTGGCCGTGGCCGCCATCGCCGTCTGGGTCCCGGCCTGGGCGGGCGCCGTGGACGAGGCCCACCGGACGGTGGGCCTGCGCCCCCAGCTACGCGCCTTCCGCTCCCGGCAGGTGTGGCTGACCCTGGCCGCCACCGCCCTCGGCTACGGCGGCATGTTCGGGGCGTTCAGCTACCTCGCGTACACCTTCACCGAGGTCACCGGCTTTTCCAGTACCGACGTCGCCTGGTTGCTCGTCGTCTACGGCAGCGGCCTGGTCATCGGCAACGTCGCCGGGGGCCGGGCGGCCGACCGCGACCGCGACCGTACGCTGATCGTGTCCCTGGCCGGGCTCGCCGCCACGCTCGCGGCGTTCGGTCTGCTGGCCGACGGACGGGTCGCGTCGGTGGTCCTGGTCTTCCTGATGGGCGTTTTCGGGTTCGCCGGTGTCCCTGGCATGATCACCCGCGTCACGGACGCCGCCGGCGGCGCGCCGCTCGCCGCCAGCGCCAACGTCTCGGCGTCCAACGTAGGCAACGCCCTGGGCGCCTGGCTCGGCGGCCTCGCGATCAGCGCGGGCCTGGGCTACACCGCGCCGCTGTACGCAGGCGCCGCGGTCGTGACGCTCGGCCTCGCCGTCATGGTGGTCACCGCGCGCACCGGGCCTGCCACCTCATCCGCGCCGGCCGGCCCTGGCCAGGCAACCGGCAACGCCCGGCCGGACCAGGCACCCCGGCACACCACCAGCCGCCCGGGACCTCGACGGTGACGGCGACCGCCTTCGTACCGCGCCCGGTGTCAGCCGGCCGTCTTCACCTTGGTGGCCTTGGCCACCTGGCAGGTCTTCGGCATCGCGGCGGAGTCGCCCTTCCAAGCGGTGGACGCGAGTGCGCTCCTCATGGCTCCGGCTTGGACGGGCTGGTGGTCGAGGGTGGTGTAAATCGCCTGGTCGGGGTGTGCCGAGTTCAGGAAACGGATCTTGACGGTGTAGGCATAATCCGCCGCGCCATTGGCGTTGTTGAGCTGGACGACCGCGAACAGCTTGGACGCGTCGCGCAACTGGCACGACTTGACGCTCACTTCGGCCTTGGACGTCACGGCCTGGGCGGCGCCGGATCCGCTGCCGGATCCGCCGGTCGGCTCGCCCTTCGCGGCGGACCGCGACGATGTGGCCGTCGAGCTCGGCGAGCCGCTGCTGCTGGTGTCCTTCTTGCCGTCCTGACCGGCGGACGGCGCGTCGTCCGACCCGCTGCCGGAGCAGGCCGTGAGGGCGAGGAGGGCGGAGGCGGCGACCGCGCCGAACACGGCGGTGCGAGGAAGGCGGTGCATGCTGAAAGGTCCCCCGTCAGGACACAGGTTCGCCGGATGGACCGGCCCAGTCCGCTTCACGCTAGCACCCGCCACAAGCGCCGTGTGCGACGCGGTATGCACTGACGTTCGGTGCTGCCGTCGCCTGCCCACGACTCGTCGATGAAGCCAATAAGTCGGTGGCGAGCCAACCGGGCTTGCCACCAAGCTGTGTTCATGCCCCGACACCACCGGAAGGACGATGTCCAGCGACTCCTCTACGAACTCTGTGTCGACCTCGGCTTCTGCCTACCACCGCACGAGCAGCGACGTCTGCTGCAGGCGCCGCCCGCCGACGCGCACCGCTTCACCGACGCCGTCTTCGAGGCAGAGGGGATGGACCACCCCGGCCAAGACGACCAGCTGCGACGGCAAGTGCAGGAGAAAGTGGAGCGGCACATGCACAGCTGGGGCACCCCCTGAGCGCGAACAGACCGGACGACGGCCCAGCACATGACGTGGACGCAGCCATCGCCTGGCCGTTTCAGCCGGAGCCTCCGCCCTCCTGGTCCGTGGTCGTGGACCAGCCGATGAGAGCGCCGCGCAGTGCGGCCACCAGCCGGGTGGCGGCCTCGTCCTCCGTCCGTCCGCTCTTGACGAGGTCGAGGATGTCGCGGGGGTCGAACAGGGCGTTCCACAGGTACAGGGCCTCGTCCCCCGGGTCCTCGAGGCCGAGTTCCTCGGCGGTCTGCCGCAAGGGTTCCGCAAGCGCCTCGGCCTGTGGAGCGAGATAGCCGGTGCCCTCGCGCAGTCGTTCGAGGTAGCCGCGGTGCGAGCGCATCTGCGCCATCGCCCCGCCGCGCTCCAGCACCAGCGACACCCAGTAGCGGGAGACCGCCTCCAGCTTGACCATGCCGGTGGTGGTCTGCCGCGCGCTGAACTCGCGCAGTTCGGATCCCACCTGCGACCGGAAGGCGTGCAGGATCTCCTCGACGGAGGAGAAGTGCCGGTACGCCGTCGCGGTGGACACCTCGGCGTGCTTGGCGATGTCGGCCAGGCTGACCTGGGTCGGCGAGTTCTCGAACAGCCGCGCGGCGGCCTTGATGAGCTGCCTGCGGTTGCGCTCGGTGTCGCTGCGCATCGGCCGACGCTCCTGTCACATGTGAACCACCGTTCAGCGGAGGGCCGAGAGCCCGCGAGCCAGTCGGCGGACGCCCTCGGTGATGGATTCCGGGCTGGCAGCGTACGACAATCGCAGAGGGCCCTCGTCCCGCGCGTCGAATTCGCTGCCCGGCCGCACGGCGACGCCGTGCTCGTGCCCTGCACCGAGGGCAGGTCCACGGCGTACGACGGCAACACGCAGAAAGCGCCCTCGGGTTCTTCGTACGTTGTGGATCCAGGAGGCGGACCGACGGCCGGCCGGATCAGCGGGCAGGCAGCCGGACGCCCAGCTCGGAGGCCGCCGCCTGAAGCAGAGGCACCATGGCGACCAGATCGTCCATGCTGCGGCGGAAGGCGGGCGCGGCGGTGGACAGGGCGGCGAAGACGCTGCCGTCCGGCCGCAGGACGGGGACGGCGACGGCGCGCAGCCCGCGGTGGTGTTCCTCGTCGGCGGTGGCGTAGCCGCGCTCGGCGGCTCGGGCGACGGCTTCGCGCAGGACGCCGCGGTCGGTGATGCTGTTCGGCCCGTGCGGGGTGAGCTCGACACGCTCCAGGAGGTCGGTGCGTACGTCGTCGGGGGCGAAGGCCATGAGGACCTTGCCCATCGAGGTGCAGTGCAGCGGGCCGTGGCGGCCTGGATCGCTGCGCACGCCGACCGGCTGGGGGCCGTCCACGTAGTGCACGTACAGGTGGCGGGCGCCGTCGAGGACGGACATGAGGGTGGTTTCCTCGGTCTGCCGCGTCACGCGCTGCATCACGGGGAGGGCGGTGCCGGCGAATCCGTACACCTGGCCCGCCTGCTGGCCGAGCTGGAACAGCCGCAGCCCTGGTTTGTAGCGCTTGCCGGCGGTCTCGAACTCCACCAGACCTTCCCGGCACAGGGAGTTGACCAACCGGTGTGATGTGCTGACGGGGACGCCGCTCTCGCGGGCCAGTGCCGACAGCGTGATGCCGTGTGGATGCTCGCCGACCAGGACGAGCAGCCGGATCGCCCGGCCGACGACATCGGCCGGTACGTCGCTGGTGCTCACGCTGTGCAAATTACCACTTGGCGGAATCGATTTTCATCCAGTGGTTGACATCGCCCTGCTCCGCTCCTGACGATGCTTTCCGTTGAATAGATAGTATTTCCATTCAGTGGAAAAATCGAGGAGTGGCGTATGACGCAGCGAGTGCTCACCACCCGGCCCGCCCTGCCCGGTGGCGGCCTGGACCGGCTGGCGGCCCAGTCGGAGCTGGTGCGCTGGGACGGCGAGGGCAAGCCCGAGCCGGCCGAGCTGCACGCCCTCGCCGCCGGCGCCAGCGGCATCCTCTGCCTGGGCAACGACCGGGTGGACGCCGCCCTCCTCGACGCCGCCGGACCGTCGCTGAAGGTCGTCGGGCTGGCCAGCATGGGATTCGACGCCGTCGACCGGGACGCGGCGGCCGAGCGCGGAGTCGTGGTCACCCACACCCCCGGTGTCCTCGCCGAGACCACCGCCGATCTCACCTTCGCCCTCATCCTCATGGCCCGCAGGCGGCTCGGCGCCGCCCGCGACTCACTCGCCGCCGGACAGTGGGGCCTGTTCCGCATGGACGACTACCTGGGCCTGGACATCCACGGCGCCACCCTCGGACTGGTCGGCTTCGGCCAGATCGGGCGCGCGGTGGCACGCCGCGCCCAGGGCTTCGGCATGCGCGTGCTGCACCATGACCCCTTCGCGCCCGATGACACCCAGGACCCGCCCTCCACGGCCGTGGATCTGGCCACCCTGCTCGCCGAGGCCGACGTGGTCTCGCTGCACGTCCCGCTGACACCGCAGACCCGCCACCTCATCGGCGCCGCGGAGCTGGCGGCCATGAAGTCCACCGCGACCTTGGTCAGCACCTCCCGGGGCGGTGTCATCGACGAGGACGCCCTGCTCCACGCCGTGCGCGGGGGAGTCATCCACTCGGCGGGCCTGGATGTCTACGAACGCGAACCCATGGGCGCCGACCTGTCGCCCCTGGCCTCCGAGCCGCATGTCGTGACGCTTCCGCACATCGGCTCGGCCACCGACGCCACCAGGGCCGCCATGGTCGATCTCGCCGTCGACAACATCCTCGAAGTACTCGCGGGCCGCCCGGCGGCCACACCGCTGCCGGGCAGCGCGGCCCTGCCGGGCGTCCTGGCACCCCGCGCCTGACCCCCACCGAACCGTCCGCGTCAATCGGACGAAAGCGGGCGGCCCGGATCCTGTCCGCCGCCCGCGGTCCCTCTTCCCGGCAATCGGCCTCCGGCAGGGGCGGTAGCCGGGTGGCCACGCCGGCCTGATCAGGAACTGAGAGGGCGGAATGAGAGATTATGTCCGTTCTGTCGTCCCGGAAAGTGTGGCCTTGTTGCACTCCCGCCGGTCACGGGGCGGCTGGCATGTTGAGGTGGGTGCGTGAGTGACCGCAAGCCCTACAAGAGCGACCTATCCGACGAACGCTGGGCGCTGGTCGAGCCGGTGATCACCTCGTGGAAGGCCCAGCACCTCTCCGTCAGCGGACACCAGGGCCGATACGCGATGAGGGAGATCGTCAACGCGCTGCTTTACCAGTCTCGGACCGGCTGCCAGTGGGACTACCTCCCGCACGACCTACCGCCCGCCGGAGCGGTGAAGTACTACTTCTACACATGGCGTGACGACGGCACCGACCAGGTCATTCACGACCTGCTGCGCTGGCAGGTCCGCGAGAAGAGGGGCCGATTAGCCGACCCCAGCCTGGTGGTGTTGGACACGCAGAGCCTGCACGCCGCGGCCGGGGTGCCCGCGGAGACGACGGGGCGGGATGCGGCGAAGAAGGTGCCCGGTCGCAAGCGGGGACTTGCTGTGGACGTGCTGGGTCTGGTGATCGCCGTGGTGGTGCTGGCTGCCTCCGTCCACGACAACGCCTTCGGCACCGCCCTGCTCGACAAGGTCGCCGCCAGTGCCGCCGGCACCGTGACGAAGGCCCTGGTGGACCAGGGATTCAAGAAGACCGTCGTGGACCACGGCAGGCAGGTGGGCATCGAGGTCGAGGTTGTCGAGCGCAACCCTGCCGATGCCGGGTTCGTCCCGCAGCCGATCCGGTGGCGCGTGGAGCAGACGAACGGGATCTTGATGCTGCACCGGCGGCTGGTGCGCGACTACGAGCACCGCCCGTCCTCGGCCGAATCCCGGGTGTACTGGGCGATAAGCGACGTGATGACCCGTCGGCTGACGGGCAGCGCGACCCTATCCTGGCGCGGCGGATGACCGGTGGGGAACTGACCCTGGGTGCGGTGCTGGCACGACTGGAGGAGCGCGAGCGGGAGATCGCCGCGCAGGCCGAGCAGATCACGCAGCTCACCGCTGTGCTGGATTTGGGTCTCTGTCCGCCGGGAGCGCTCTACATCGTCCGAGACGATGAAGTGTCCCAGCAGAACCCCATCGATGGGCGGCGGGAGCTCGACCATCTGACACCCCCACTGGCTTGTGTCATCCCACTGACGACCGGATCGAAGTAGACATGACCCTCTGCATGCATAGCATTACCTTGCGACAGCTTGTTCTCTGAAATTCCGATCCTCTTCTCGGCCCAGATCGGGCTTCCATCTCCCGCGATTCGCGGGCAGGTGGGACTCGCCGAGTGTGGCCGGGACCCCGGCATTCACTCCGAATCGCCAGCGCGCGTACTTGACGGCCAGTGAGCGGGCGACCAGTCTCCCTCGGGGTCGGTAGTCTGCCCTACTTCGATCAGGTGGCCGTCGGGATCGCGGATGTAGCAGCGGATCTCGTACTCGTGCTGTTTCGGCGGTGTCAGAAACTGGGCGCCCCGGGCGCTCCACTCCGCGTACAAGGCGTGGACGTCCTTGACCCGGATATTGAGGAAGCTGCTGACCCGGTCGGGATCGCGTGGCGTGGCCAGGGTGACCGACGGCTTGTCGTCGGTCGGGCCGCCGCCGACATTGATGATGATCCAGCTGTTGGCCAGGGCGACATAGGTCAGCCCTCCGGGGCCGGAGTAGGCCACCCGGCCGCCGAGTACTTCGGTGTAGAAGCGCCGAGAGCGCTCGACATCGTCCGAGACGATGAAGTGGGCCAGCACAATTCCTTCTGGCGGTGGGGGGAGCTCGGCCATCTGGTACCTCCGCAGGTCGGTCTCATAGCCCGTTGACCGCGAGGCCTGCAGGCGGCGTTGACATGAGCGGGATTCAGCGTTGCTCCAGCATTCCCTCGAAGAAGCCAATAATTCACGGCATCACCCTTCCGGCAGATGCGCGGGTGTCGCCGCAAGTCACCGAACGCTGGCACTGGCCGGGGCCGCTCGGCCAGGATCGCGTTGTGAGGCGCCTTCAGAAGGTGGGTAACGGCTGGCGGACCTCGCGCACCCGTCGTGGCTGCGGGCGGCCGGTCCCTCGCGGACGAGGAAGGTCGGTCCGGCGGCAAGGTTGTACCGGGCGAGCGGTATTCGGGCACCGAGGTCCGGTCCAGTCCGGGCCGTATCGGTAAGTCATCTCGGCGGTGACGATCGGCACGCCGTCACCGCGGATCGCGGACTACAGTTGCCGCGAGAACACGGAAGCCCTGCTCAGCAACCAGAAAGCGCTGCTCGTGCCGACGCCGTAGGCGAGGTGGGCGGTCAGATCATCACCCAGCGTCTTCGCATCGTAGGTCCAGATGGGTTTGTAGAGTCCCGCGATCGGAAGTACCACGTATCCGCTGAGCCACACGAGCGCGCCGTACGGGAGCCCGTAGAGGACGTGGGGCTTGCGCAGCGAGGCGCTGACAATGCCGTAGAAGGCAGCGTTGCCTACTCCGAAGGCCCAGTGCATGAACGTGCTGACGGGGAACGCCGCGCCGTCCGGCAGCTCGCTCTGGGTGAAGGCCTCGGCCAGGCGCTTGGCGACCTGGCCGGGATCCGGCGCCTCCTGCCAGCTGCGAACCGGGGCGAACTCCCAATGCAGGGCGTTGTGTTCGCCGCCGGCTCGTCGCTGGCGCAGGAACCGCACGGTGTCCATGCAGACGGTGCCGATCACTCCCGCCGCCAGACCCGCACCAACGGCGCCGAGCGGAGTCAGCTGCTTGCGCGTGCGCATGGGTCGATCACTCCCGATCCCGGTTCTTTCAGAAGCCGGCGCTCTGGCCGCCGTCGACGTGCAGGATCTCGCCGGTGACGAACGAGGCCTGTTCGAGGTACATGACCGCCTCGACGACGTCCTCGATCTCGCCCATCCGCCCGAGCGGGTGCAGCGCGGCGAGCGTGCCGCCCGGGTCGTCCGGGTGCAGCGGAGTGCGGATGACGCCGAGTGAGACGGCGTTGGCGCGGATCCGGCGCGCCGCGTATTCGATGGCCAGTTCCTTCGTCGCTGCGGCCAGGCCGCCTTTGGTCAGCGAGGTGAGCGCCGCGGGTATGCGTGCGTTGGCGCGGTCGACCAGCGACGTCGACACGCACAGGACGTGCCCGCCATCGCCGCCGGCGAGCATCGCAGGGATGGCGCTGCGCGTGACGTCGAAGAAGCCGCGCAGGTTGACGCCAGTCACCAGGTCGTAGTCGGCGTCGGTGTAGTCGGTGAACGGTTTCTCCATGTAGACGCCGGCGTTGTTCACCAGCGTGTCGATCCGCCCGAAGCGATCCAGCGCCCGCTCGACGATCTGTGCACCGGTACCGGGCCGGCTCAGGTCGCCGGGCACGGCGAGCACGTCCGCATCGTGCGACGAGGGGATGGACCGCGCGGTCGCGACGACGGCGTACCCACGCCCGCGGTACGCGTCAGCGAGGGCCGCACCGATGCCTTGTGACGCACCGGTGACGATTGCCACCTTCTTCTCCGAGCTCATCGGCATGTCCAAGCTGAGGTGCTCACGCTGGAAGTCTCCGGCTCACGGCGGGCCGCGCACGACGACTGCGCCCACCGGCTCTCACCCTACGTCCGGCCGAGCCCCGGCGCCCGCGTGGAGCTCATCGGGTACGGCCGGCGGCCGACCGCACGACGCTGGACGCACCGCCCTGCCGAGCGTGGGAGGAGCACAGGTCATGGCCGCTCTGATCGCCGTGAACGTCGGCACGCCGAGGGGCGTCCCCTGGCACGGCAGGACCACCCGCAGCGGCATCTGGAAGCACCCCGTCGCCGGGCCCGTGATGGCGCGCCGGCTCGACCTGGACGGCGACGGCCAAGGTGACCTTGCCGGGCACGCCGACGAGTAGCGTGCCGTGCTGGTCCACCAGTTGAGCTCCTACCGCCATTGGCAGCACTCCCTGGAACGGAACGACTTCACGTACGGCCAGTTCGGCGAGAACCTCACCGTGGACCGACTCGCCGACGACGAGGTGTGCATCGGTGACCGCCACCAGATCGGCGGTGCGGTCGTCGAAGTCAACCAACCCCGGTTGACGTGCTACCGCGTGGGGTTGCGGCTCGGCGAGCCACAGATGGCCGCCCTGCTGCTGTCCCATCGGCACCCGGGCCCTCTCCATGCGGGTGCTGACCGAAGGGCGGGTGCGGGCCGGGGACAAGATCGTGAAGTCTCCTCGGGTCTGAGGAGATGACCGTCGCGGAGATCGACGCGCTGCTCTACCTGCGGCCACGTCGAGTACGCCCCGCAGTCCCGGGACCCCCGCTGGAGGAAGCGCGCTCATCTGCTGTTCGACGCCCCCGGCCGCGGCCCGGCCGGCCGAGCCGACCGACGTGGTCCTGGACGTGTGACCGGATGCGTCCGTGGTCGAGGGCACCACCGCCGACGGCGCGAGACGAGTCCGAGTCCGCCGACGGAGCCTCGGGTTGCGTGCGGTCGGCGCAGCTGCCTAGCGTGGTTGTGGTGGGGAGGGAGAGATCACCGGCGGGGCGAGTCGGTTGCGTGGGGCATCCCGCCGAAACCACTCCTGGCATGCGCCCGAAAGGGGATTTCTGCCATGGCAAAGGTGCTCTTCATCGTCAGCGGAGCCACCTACTGGGTGTTGAAGGACGGCACGCGACACGCGACCGGCTACTGGGCCGAGGAATTCGCGAACCCGTACAAGATCCTCACGGACGCCGGTCACGACGTCGTCGTCGCGACGCCGAACGGTGTGACTCCGACCGTCGACATGATGAGCCTGCGTCCCGAGATGGTCGGCGGAAACGACAGCGCCCTGGAGCTGGAGGCCGTCATCCGTTCCGCGGAGGTGATGCGTCGACCGCTGCAGCTGTCAGACGTGCGCCTGGAGGACTACGACGCGGTCTACCTGCCGGGCGGTCACGGTCCGATGGCAGACCTGGCGTGGGACGCCGACGTGGGGCGGCTGCTGACCCAGCAGTTGGCCTCGGGCAACCCGCTGTTCATCGTCTGTCACGGTCCCGCCGCGATGCTGGCCACCAGGATCCACGGTGAATCGCCGTTCAAGAGCCACAACATCACCTGCTTCACCGACGAGGAGGAGGATGGCGTCGGACTGGCAGCCAAGGCACCATGGCTGCTGGAGACCGACGTGAAGGCGAAGGTCGGGGTCAAGTTCAGTCGTGGTCCGGTCTGGGAGCCCTACATGGTCGAGGACCGAAACCTGGTGACCGGACAGAACCCGGCCTCGGCCGCGGTCCTCGGGAACCGGATGCTGGAGATCCTCAAGTGACCCAAGGTTCCACAGTCACACGATCTGGCGGCACCGAAACGGACATCACGTCACGTACCGCCCTCTGATAACTACGGACGTATGGTTTGCCCCTGCGCGGTGCCCTCCACGGTCTCCACATACGCACCGGCTACCTCGGAGACAGGAGTAACGTCAGCCGAGTCCGCCCCCATGCTTTGCAGGGTCTCCTTGATCCAACCCGGGCTGACGAGGTTGATGCGCAGGCTCCGCGGCAACTCGGCAGCCGCATTGCGGACGAACCCCTCCAAGTCAGAGTTGATGAGAGCCCCCAGCGATCCACCGGCCAGCGGAGCGGAGAAGGTGCCTCCGGTCAGCGTGACGGAACCGCCATCCCGGAGATGACGCACGGCTCGTCGGGCCAGGGCGACCTGTCCCAAGAGCTTGCCTTGCACTCCTGCAACGATCTCGTCGTCCGCCACTGACGCCAAATCCACCAACGGGCCACTGGAGGCACAACACACCACCGCGTCGAGGTCCGGCAACTCCTCGAAGAGCGTATCCAGAGAGGAAGGATCTTCCAGATCCACCTTCACCGGGCCTCTACGCGAAGCCTTCACAACCTGATGAGAGGCCTCTAACGCGCTGGCGACAGCTGTGCCGACCGTTCCGGTCGCCCCGATCACAAGTACTTTCATGTCACTGATCTTGCCAGTGGTGACACCCCGAGTGCCGTAGGGATCAATGCCCCTACACGGGGCCGCCTGGTCTCACTGACGTCATTTCTCGTGAACAACAACGAGCCTCAAGATCGCTAACTGCTGACCAAACCGGTAGACAAACGCTGCTGCTTGAAGTGAACGAAGCCATCGCCGCGTTCACCGAGGGCAACCTGCTCGCCGCGATCGTCTTCGCCCTCTTCCTCGGCGTCGGGATGGCCGCCGTCGGCGAGAAGTCCGCACCCTTCGCATCGGTCCTGGAGTCCGTCTCCTCGGCCATGTTCAAGGTCGTCGGCTACGTCATCCGCGTCGCTCCCCTGGGCGTCCTCGGCTTCATCAGCTACGACGTGGCGCACTACGGATTCGGCAACCTCAAGAGCCTGGTCGGCTTCATCGCCGTGGTCTACGCAGGCCTGGCCATCGTCCTCGGCGTGGTCTTCCCGGTCATCGCGCTGATCTACCGCATCCGGTACGTGGACCTGCTCAAGCAGATCGGCGGACTCGTCGGGCTCGCCTTCGTCACGCGCAGCTCCGAAGCGGTGCTGGCCCCGCTGATGGGCAAGCTCGAAGCCTTCGGCATCAGCCGCTCGACGTCCTCGTTCGTGGTCCCCCTCGGCTACTCCTTCAACTCCGACGGCTCCGTGCTCTACCAGGCCACCGCCCTGGTGTATCTCGCCCACGCCTACGGTGCGGACACCTCGATACCGTCCCTGCTGCTCATGGTCGGTGTCCTGGTGGTCCTGTCCAAGGGGATGGCGGGCGTCACTCGGCCTCCATCGTGGTGCTCCTCGCCGCGGGCAAGACGATGGGCATCCCGCCCGAGGGAGTCGCACTCCTGGTCGGCGTCGACTTCATCGTCGACATGGCGCGTACCGCGGTGAACGTCGTCGGGAACGCGCTGGCCGCCGCCGTCGTGGACCGCTCGGAGGCCAAACGGGACGCCCACATCGGCGCACCGGAGGGTTCGTCGTAGAGCGGTCGCGTCCCGGGAGCGCCATGGGCGGCACCACCGTGATCCGGGATGCCCGGTGATCTGGTCTTCTGTTCCGGGACCATACCGAATCGGCTGGGGACGTTTTCGTGCGCGCGTCATTGTACGTGGCCATTGCGGACGACCTCATGGGCAGGCTCTCCGCGGGGGAGTGGCCGGTCGGGGGCTGCTGCCCACCGAACCGGAGCGGGCCGCGGCGTCTCCCGGGAGACGCCGCGGCGGCCTTCACCACGCGACTCAAACCCCCGACGCGTGAGCCGGAACCGACACCGTGCCACACCGTGGTCGATGGGCGCGTGGACGGCCGGTCCGGCGGGTTGCGTACGTCCCCGCACGGGTGGGCGTGGACGGTATGCCGAGGCGCCTGACGGCGGTTTGGCGATGTGTTCGTTGGAAACACGTCTCGCGAGCCGGAAGGAACCGGAAGTAAGGAGATACTTCACCATGGGCATCATCGCGTGGATAGTTATCGGTCTGCTCGCCGGGGCCATCGCCAAGGCGCTCATGCCCGGCAAGGATCCGGGCGGAATCATCATCACCATGCTCATCGGTATCGCCGGAGGCCTGCTCGGAGGCTTCCTCGGCAAGGTGATCTTCGGAGTCGAATCGATCGACGGCTTCTTCGATCTGTCCACGTGGATCGCGGCCATCGTCGGGTCCGTCATTCTTCTCGCGCTGTACCGGCTGGTCACCGGTCGTGGACGCGGACACCGGCGTGGACACGCCCACGCGTAAAGCCCTGGGCAGCAACAGTGGCCGGGTGCGGTGACACGCGCCACGGGAAGTGAAGTACACGCGAGCGGCCTCCCGTCCCCCCACGGGAGGCCGCTCGCAGATCTGGCGGCGGGGCCTTCGCCTCCGGAAAGGGCCCGCCGCCACAGGGCTGAGGCGGTCAGCCGGGCCAGGTGCCGGTCAGCCTGCGCGTGACGGTGGCACCGGCTCGGTCGACGGCCGCCTTGACCGCGGAGAAGACGGCGCCCTGGAGGGTGGCGGCGAGCAGTACCTCGCCCCAGGTCCGTTCTTCGTCGGTGGCGTCGGGCGCGTCCTGCTCGTTGCCGAGCACCTTCCACGCCTGCCTGAACAGCCTGCTGGCGATCATGCCGCTCACGAATCCCAGCGCCAGTCCGACTGGCTTGTAGGCCACCTTCGATGCCTTCACGTTCCGTTCCATCCTTTCCTGTGGCGACGCTGCGTTGACGGTGCCCTTCCACTTCAGAGCGGGTTCACGGGTACCCACGGCGAACGAGTTCAGAGCACACCGCGAAAGAGCCGCACGCACCGGCGGCCACGGCGCGTGGCCCGCCGCCAAGGGGGTACCTCGCACCCATGGTGGGGCTACCAGAACCGGGACACGAAAGTCACCAGCTGCGTTCGGACCAGACCGCGGAGGCGGATCCGGGGACTGCCGCCCCTGGGTCACCGGCACACCCGGGGCACTCCTGCGGCCCCGACGAGCAGGTGGAACGGCGCGCGCCGGACACTCCGGCCGATCTGCCGAAACGGTCCTGGGTCGCGGTGTTCAGGGGCAGCCTGAGGGAATTCAAGGACGACGAGCTCACCGACCGGGCCGCCGCGCTGACCCACTACGGGGTGCTGTCGCTGTTCCCGGCGCTGTTGGTGCTGGTCTCCCTGCTGGGCATCGCCGGCAAGTCCGCTACGGACGAGGTGCTGAACAACCTCAGAAAACTCGCCCCCGGCTCGGCGCGCGACATCATCACCCGGACGGTGGAGCAACTGCAGGGCAACGCCGGCACCGGCTCCGTCATGGCCATCATCGGCCTGGTGCTGGCGGTCTGGTCGGCGTCCGGGTACGTGGCGGCGTTCATCCGCGCGTCCAACGCCGTCTACGACATGCCCGAGGGGCGCCCGGTATGGAAGATCCTCCCCGTGCGGGTCGGGGTGACCGTCGTGCTCATGTTGCTGGCCGTGGCCAGCGCGCTGATGGTCGTCTTCACCGGCGGCCTGGCCCGCCAGGCCGGGGCGGCCCTGGGGATCGGGGACACCGCACTGTCGGTGTGGTCCATCGCCAAGTGGCCCGTCCTGGTCATCCTGGTCACGATCATGATCGCGATCCTCTACTGGGCCGCTCCGAACGCCAAGGTGAAGACGTTCAAGTGGATTACGCCCGGCAGCCTTCTGGCTCTGGTGATCTGGATGGTCGTCTCCGGCGGGTTTACGTTCTACGTCGCCAACTTCGCGTCCTACAACAAGACCTACGGCACGATGGCGGGTGTCATCGTGTTCCTGGTCTGGCTGTGGATCAGCAACCTGGCGATTTTGCTGGGCTTGGAGTTCGACGCGGAGACAGCACGTCAGCGCGCGATCGCCGGCGGCCACCCGCCGTACGCCGAGCCCTACGTCGAACCGCGCGACACCCGGAAGTGGGATGACCAGGATCTGCGCCGCATGGACAAGACCTGACCGCGGCCGGCTCGGAGTGGCGCCCGGCCCATCAGGCCGCGTCAGCGCTCCGCCGCCCCGGCTCGCGCCCCGCCTCGTTCTCGACCGCCCGGTCGGTGGGACCGGAGCGAGGAACGAGGGACAGATGACGCCTATGAACATGGCTCGTCGGCCGTACGGGTGCCGGTTGCTTGAGCAACCACTCCTCATAGCGACCCATGGCCAGTGCCAGGCACATCATTCCGGGCGGAAGCAGGACGGCGATGAAGACCACGACGACTCCTCTGGAAGACCGCTCCTACTCTTCGGGTAACCCGCCTGGGCCGACGGAAAGCCCGATGAGGTGAAGGCAAGGTGACCAATGTGTGCAGACGTTACGCCCGAGGCTGCTCGGTCCCTGGAGGAGAGGAGTGCACGGGGCGCGGTGGTGCAACCGGGAATGATGAGGTGTGTCGTTTACCGTGAGTCGGCGGACGAGCTGGAGCAGGTGGACTGCGGGCCGGAGACTGCCGGGCCGAAGTGCTGGACCGTCTGAACGAAGCCGGCGAGCAGGATTTCTGCTGGGTGCACCTGGACCAGCCGCGTCCCGGCGACCTGGAAGAGCTGGCAGGCCCGTGGGGGGCTGCATCCGCTGACGGTGGAGGACCCCGTCCAGGCACATCAGCGGCCCAAACGCGAGCGGTACGGGGACGTGCTCGCCGTCGCGCTGAAAACGCTGTGGTACGTCGAGGACGGCTCGCTGCCGTACTTCGCTGACGTCGCTGATCACCTGCACCGCACCGACAGCGAGGTGCGCTCGCTGGATGAGCTGCTCAACTCCGCCCTCGACGCCCACCTCGCACGCGTCGGGACCTGGCAGAACGACGACATCCGCCGCATCTCCGCCTGGGCCGCGATCCTTGCCGGCCCGACCCTCATCGCCGGTATCTACGGCATGAACTTCGCCCACAAGCCGGAACTGGACTGGAGGTTCGGCTTTCCCTTCACCCTCACCGTGATGGCCACCGCGGCCGGCTTGCTGCACCGGATCCGGCGTCCGTCCGTATGACCACGTCGCACGTGGCCGCGGCGGATTCGCATCGCTTTCATCCCCTTTTCGGTGGTTCGAGCGTGGGGTGGGGCGGCCGGCGGAGCAAGGGATTCGGCTGTCCGGGCGTTGTCAGGCGTTGTCCGAGACTGCCGCAGGCCACTGACCTGGCGGTGTCCGGGAGGCCTGCACCGGTCACCGATGTGGACCTCGCGCTGCATCTCCGGTCGAACCCGTACGTGACCGCCGCCCGGTGGCGGGCCGGGACCTGCACGAAGATGGCCGAAGGCGCGGAGGCGTTCAGCGCGGAATCACCCAGCCCGGCACCCAGGTCCCGGCGGCGTCGTGCCCGGCCGCCGCGGCGGTGAGGTGGGCGCGCAGGGTGGCCAGGGCCGGGTGGGGGTTGTCGCGGTGCCACAGGAGCGAGTGCGGGTAGACGGGAGTGGGGTCGGTGACCGGGATGCGGCGCAGGCCGTGGCCGGCGGGCCAGACGAGGCGGGTCTGCTCGCTCATGAAGGTGGCCAGGGCCGGGGTGTCGGCGACGGTGTCGAGGAGCGCGTCGGAGCCGAAGTTGGGGCCGGTCGCCTCGATGGTGAGGTCGAACTCGGCGACGAGGTCGTCGTAGTAGGCGGCCCACTCGGTCCCGGGGACGATGCCGGGCATCCAGATCCGGTGCCCGGTGAGCTGGGCGAGGGGCACCGACCGGGCATTCGCCAGAGCGTGGGCCGGGCCGGTGACGAGCCGGAGCGGCTCGTCGAGCACCCGGACGGACTCGATGTCCTCGGGAAGGGGCCGGCCGGGCGCGGCGACGGCGCGGAAGGACGCATCGATCTCACCGGACCGGATGGCGGCGACGGCCGTCTCGACGTCGAACAGCCACACCACGTCGAGCTCGATCTCGGGGTACGCGCGATGGAAGCCGCGCATCATGCCCGACGGCGCGCCGCGCGAGGCGATGATGTCGACGCGCAGCGGGCGGCGGCCGGTGTGCACGGATGTGACCGCGCGCTCGGCGACGCGCAGTAGCTCGCGCGCGTGGGGCAGGAACGCCTGCCCGTCGATGGTGAGCTCGGCGCCCCGCGGCGTGCGGGTGAACAGCCTCGCGCCGAGATGGCGCTCCAGCGCGGCGATGCGCTTGGAGACAGCCTGCTGCGTGATCGACCGGTCGGCGGCGGCTTTCTGGAACTGGCCCGCTTCCGCGACGGCGACGAAGGTACGTACTGCTTCGAGGTCCACGCCGATTCACCTTAGTGAACAACGGATGGTTGTGGCCGGTCGGCGGGACAGTTGTTTGACCTGCCACTGGGTGACTCGCTTAGCTCTCACAGGTCAACGTCGGTTTGTGCGGGTGGCCATCAGGGGGCGCTGAGCATGGTGGGCAGGAGACGGTTGGGCCGGCAGTTCGGCTGGTTGTGGGCGGCATACGCGGTAAGCGCCTATGGGTCCGGACTGGGGTTCGGGGCGCTTCCTCTGATCGCCGTGCTGGCGTTGCATGCCGGCCCCGCTGAGGTGTCCGCGCTGTCCGCGGTGGGTCCTGCGGTGGGCGCGCTGATCGCGGTGCCACTCGCGCCGTGGGTGGAATGCCGGCGCAAGCGCCCGGTCATGATCGCGATGGACCTGACCCGGTTCGCGGTCATGGCGACGATCCCGGTCGCCTACGCCTTCGGATGGCTCGGTTTCGTCCAGCTGCTCGTGACCTCGACCGTGGTCGCCGCAGCCAAGATCGCCTTCAGCGCGGCCAGCGGTGCCTACCTCAAGGCCCTCGTCCGGCCGGATGACCTCCTCGTGGCCAACGCGCGATTCGAGTCCACGAACTGGAGCTCCATCGCGGTCGGACCACCGCTGGGCGGAGCGGCGATCGGCCTGTTCGGTCCGGTTACCACCGTGGTGGCCGACGCGCTCAGCTACCTGTTCTCCGCGCTGGGCATCACCGCGATTCGGGGCCGAGAAGACGCGCCGCGAACAGCCACCCAAAGTCTGATCCGCGCAGGCGCATTGCTTGACGGCTGGCGACACATCCTGGGCCACCCCGGCTTGCGGGCGCTCTACCTGAACAACATGCTCGTCGCCGGTCTGATCATGGCCACCGAGCCGCTGCTGGCCGTGCTCCTGCTCCGCCAGCTCGGTTTCCCACCCTGGCAGTACGGTCTCGCCTTCGCCGCCCCCTGCGTCGGCGGACTGATCGGCTCCCGGCTGGCCCGCCGTGTCGTGGCACGCTACGGCCAGTACAGGGTCTTCCGGACCGTCGGCACCCTGCGCGCCATCTGGCTGATCGGCCTGGCCTTCGTCCACCCCGGCGTCATCGGCTTCGTCACCGTGATAGCCGTCGAGCTGGCGATCATCATCAACATGAGTCTGTACACCCCGGTACTCGCCACCTACCGGCTCGAGCACACCCCCAACCATCTGGTCGCCCGCACCCTGTCGGCCTGGTCGATCGGCCAGCAGGCGTCCATCGCCATCCTCACCGCGCTCGCCGGACTGCTCGCCGACGCAACCACCCCACGCACCGCTCTCACAGTCGCGGGACTGCTCATCCTGACCACCCCGCTCCTGCTTCCCCGACGAGATCACGTCGCGTCCGAGCCGGACGTGGCCAGTAGCCACTCATAACCCACCCCGCAGGCCGTCCGCGCGGACGGCGCCGGTGTGGACTGCACCGGTGATCCGCCGCCCCGCACCGCCCGACCTTCCCAGACCTTGGGCTTACGCCAGCAGGCGCTTGATCCTTGGGTGAGGTCCGTACGTCTCGGTGATCGCGTCGGCGAGCCACCGTCGCTCCCACGGACGCAAGCTCCCCGGCGGGCCGGCACACCACCCCTGCCGACCCGCCAGGACCCGCTGGGAAGCGAGCTGGCCACGCCGCAGCAGGAGCACATCAATGCCGCCATGGCTTCGGAGCCGATGGCCCGCCGCCGAATCGCCCCCAGAGGGGCCCACCTGCCACCGCAAAGTCCGCCACGGCCCGGATCAACTTGGCCCGGCCGGGTGAAGCCCCTCCAGGCGCGGGCGGCCTGCTCATGTCCCCGGCCAACGCAGGACGCGTCGACCCGACCCGGAGGTCGCCGATGCGGCCAGCGAGCATGCCGTTGTCGTCGGCCACGACCACGGCGACGTATCCCACCCGAGCCCCGGCGTCCCTGATTTCGGCGACGGTCCAATCACCGAGGCCATCGCGTATCTCCTCGAGTCTGCGCTCCGCCGCCAGCCGCACCGAGCCCGGCCGCGAGGTACGAGGCTTGAAGTCCTTCTGCCGTTCCGTGACGATGACAGTCAGGGCAGGGGTCTCGGGCGGTGGGAAGACGGTGGCCGGAAAGCATGAGACCGTCTGGTTGTGGCAAAGACGATGAATGGGTTGCAGACAGCCTTGGCTGAGGCTTCGTCTCCTTCGTGGTGGCAACGGGGCCGTGCCGGGCGTGACCTTGCCTCCTTCGCTGAGGTTCCTGAGGCCGCGGAAGCGTTGGTGGGGCTTCTGTTGGACACCGCGGACACGTCGGTGACCCGGAAGACGGCTGAGGCGCTGGCCCGGGTGGGGACGGTGGCCGCCGTGAGGCTCATCGCCCTGGCGGTTGCCGAGGCCGACGACAACCATGCCGACTGGATGCAGACCGGGCTGCATGACGCGCTCGCCGGACCGGGCGGTGTGCCTGATATCTCGGCAATCTGCGGGCAGCTCGCCGGGGACCCGGAAGCAGCTGTCCGTCAGGGAGCCGTCGGGATTTTGGCGTGGACAGAAGGGTGTGAGGTGATGTGAGTCGAACTGCCTGTGTGGGGGAGTGAGTACCGTGTCTGCGGTCGAAAGGTCAGGGGCGGCGGCCCCGGAAGGTGGTGCGGAGGTCGGTGACCCAGGCGTCCGGATTCTCCCAGGGGATGAAGTGACCGCCGTGGTCATGGGCGTTGACGTTGACGTGGTTGAACCAGGCGGCCTGGGGACCGTTGATGAATGCCTGGACGCGTTCGGCGGCGGTGTGGATGCCCGGCGGGTTCTCATGGCCGACAAAGGTGAGCCCGACGGGCGCCTGGACGACGGGGGTGCGGTCGTGGGCCGGGGCCCAGGGGTAGCGGTTGGCGTTGGCGTAATAGCGCATCGACGTGGCGATGGAGTTGTTCGCCCAGTAGATCGTGGCGTGGGTGAGCAGGTCGTCCTTGGTGAAGACGGACTCGACGTCGCCGCCGGTCTCGCTCCAGGAGTTCCAGCGTTCCAGGAGCCAGGCGAGGAGCCCGGCGGGTGAGTCGCTGAGGCCGTGGGCGAGCGTGGCGCCGTCGAGCATGTGGACGGCGAGGTGGACGGCTGAGCGGTGATCGAACTCGATGATGCGGCTGCGGACCTCCGGGGGCTGGTCATCGGTGAGGGGGCGGTTCCGGGCGAAGTCCCAGGCGCGGGGGCCGGTGAAGAAGTCGAGCGGGAGCCCGGAGCCGATGTGGATGCCGTAGAGCTCGTCCGGATATTTGTGGCCGAGCTGGCTGGAGACGATCCCGCCGATGTCGCAGCCGCCGGCCGCGTACTTCTCGTACCCGAGAGTCTCGGTCATCAGGGTGTGCCAGAGGTCGGAGACCTTCCAGAAGTTGACGTCGGGGAAGCCGGTGAGCGGGCCGGGGAAACCGAACCCGGGCAACGAGGGCACGAGGACGTCGAAGGCGTCGGCGGGGTCGCCACCGAAGGCGGCGGGGTCGGCGAGCGGGTCCATGACCTTGGACCAGTGCCAGAAGGTCCACGGCCACCCGTGGGTGAGGATGAGCGGGACGGGCGCGGGGCCGACACCCGGCTTGCGCATGAAGTGCAGCGGGACTCCGGCCACGGTGACCCGGTAGTGCTCGTACGCGTTGATCGCGGCCTCGGCCTTGCGCCAGTCGAACTGGTCCCGCCAGTAGGCGACCAACTCGTCGAGATACGTACGCGGGACGCCGTAGGACCAGTCCTCGTTGGCCTCGTCCACCGGTGGCCGGGTCAGTGCGAGCCGGGCCCGCAGATCGTCGAGGACTTCGTCGGGGACGTGGATCGGGTCGGGTTCCAGAGGAAAGGGCCGAGGGGTGTTCATAGGGAGGTTCCTTACCATGAAGGGCGCAGCGGCGCAGGTGACTCGCCGTCGCGATGGGGGACCGGGCGCAGCCCCTTCTCGCAGCGCCGGGAGCGCGGCGGACGCGATCGATCGCCGCTGACCCCTGTCGAGGCGGGCGGACGGGCAGGGTGGACAGGCCGTCAAGCGCTCCTTTCGCCGCGTCTCCACCACCTTGGCACCGGCCGCCGTGATGTGCACCAGCCAACGGCGGACAACGCCTGCTCGTCCTCGCTCACGCATCTGCCGTTCCGCCGAGTGCCTGCCGCGTGAGCCGCTCCATCAGGCAGCAATGGTCTGGAGGAATGATCCGGCAGTCGACACCCGAGGTGTACACGATGTGTCGGGGTCTGGCCTCGATGCCCATGTCGCGTTGCTTGAGCCGATCGCCGGCGTGGCGCAGTCGTCGCTCATCACAAGATCAGCCCGGCACGCAGGTCGTCTGCGAAGCCGGCCGTGTCCGTGAGTCCGAAGGTCACGCGCTGGAGCAGGAACCCGTGCAGCAGCCCCATCACCACGCGGGCTCCGCGGTCCGGGTCCACGGTGGGGGGAACGGCGTCTGCGGCCCGGCCGCGGCGCAGCGCGTCGGCGATACTGGCTCGGACCTTCTCGAAGCCCTCCGCGGCCGGGCCACGCAGCTGGTCGTTGCGCAGCACCTCCGACCACGTCTGCACGACGCAGCGCAGTAGCTCGTCGACTGCGACGGTGTGCCCCGCCGCGTCCTGCACTGTCTCGCCGCTGATCGTGTCGAGCGCGGCGGCCACCAGTTCCGCGACGGTCGGGGCGTCCGTGCTGTTGGCCAGGCGCTCAACCGGTTCGAAGATCAGCCGGAACGCGTCGCCCGCGATAGCGAGGATGATCTCCTCCTTGCTCGTGAAGTAGCGGTAGGGCGCGCCGGCCGAGACGCCTGCCTCCGCCGCGATGTCCGGCATCGTGCTCTGGTGGAACCCGTCGCGGGAGAAGCAGCGGCGGGCCGCCGCGACGATCTCGGCGCGCTTGGCTTCGCGGCGCTCGGCTGTGATGCGCGGCATGGTGACCCCTTTCATCGTGAATGAACATTCACCTTGACGGCTCGTCTGTCCCGGGTTCACTATAAAAGTGAACAATCATTTACGGAAGCGGGCTTCCCGTGAACTCCCAGAGGAGGGATCCACTGATGACTGCGAAGCTGAGCATCGGCGTCTACGCCTACGAACACACCGAGGCACTGTTCGACGGCCGGGTCGTGGTCGGCGGGGTGGAGGCGGAGTTCGAGACGGCACCCCTCGTATCGGACATCTTCCGTCGCACCGTTGAGGGGCACTACGATCTTGCCGAGCTCGGTCTCACCTACTTCCTGCGCACCTTCGACCTCGATGATGCGCCGTTCCTGGCGCTGCCGATCCTGCCCAACCGCAACTTCCGCCACTCGGCGATCTTCGTGAACACCGCCAGCGGCGTCGAGAAGCCCCAGGACCTCGTCGGCCGGACCGTCGGCGAGTTCGCGCTCTACGGCCACGACGCCGGGGTCTGGCCGAAGGGCATCCTGGCCGACGAGTACGGCGTGACCCCCGACCAGTGCCGCTGGGTCATCGGAGGCACCAACCACCCCATCCCCGCCTGCGACTGGATCCCGCAACCCGTCCCGGACGGCGTCGACGTGCGCCACGCGCAGGACGGCCAGACCCTGGGCGCCATGCTCGAATCCGGCGAGATCGACGCACTGATCTCCATCGACGTGCCACAGGCGGTGCTGGATGGCTCACCGAAGGTCGCCCGCCTGTTCCCCGACTACGAGGCCGTCGAGCGCGACTACTACCGCCGCACCGGAATCTTCCCCCCGATGCACATCGTCGCGATCCGCAGGGAACTGGCACAGCGGCCGGGCCTCGCACGGGCCGTCTACGACGCCTTCACGGAAGCCAAGGAACTCGCCGAGCGGAAGTACCTGGTCGGTGCTGTGAAGCAGCATATGAGCGTCATCACGCCGTGGTTCAGCGTGCTGTTCGAGGAGAACCGCCGGCTGCTCGGCGACGACTGGTGGCCCTACGGGGTCGGCGCGAACCGCAAGGCCATCGACACCTTCTTGCGCTACCACCATGAGCAGGGTCTGTCGAAGCGCCGGCTGACGTGCGAGGACATCTTCGTGCCGGAACTCCTCGACACCTGAGTCCAGTGGCAGCGATGTTTCGGGTTGTGCCGATTCCGCTACCCCGCTACCCCGCGACCGCGCTGGCCGCAGTTATCAACAAGTGGCTCTCACCAGTTCTTTCACAACACGCCCTGGTTGGCGAGGAGTCCGCGTAGCCATTGCGGCCTTGCGGTTCCTTCGTCTTGGAGATGGCGGCATGAGGGGCCACCCCGGTGAAGCCGTGGAAGGCGCCGGTCTTAGGGTTGTCCCGTAACTGATCTTTGGCAGCACGAGAGTGGCCGGCCGGGATCGCATCCCAGATCCCCCCTTTTTTTGGGAGGCACCGGCCTCGGTTCACTCCTGGGACCGCACGACACAGCAGCGGACAGCAGGGGCCCTCCTCCCGACAACGTGCGGACCTACGACCCCAGGGAGATGAGCAGGACCCCTGTTATCATGCGCCGATGTCAACGATCAAACAGTTCCAAGTGACCTTCGACTGCGCGGAACCTGCGCGCCTCGCCGCTTTCTGGTGCGAGGTGCTGGGATACGTTGTACCGACGGTCCCGGAGGGCTCTGCCACGTGGGAGGAATACCACCGCTCGCTGCCGCCTGAGGACGAGATCTACTTCGCGTGCACTGATCCCTCCGGTGTGGGTCCACGCCTGCTCTTCCAGCGAGTTCCCGAAGGCAAGGTCGTCAAGAACCGGGTGCATCTCTGTGTGCGGGCCGGCGCCGGGCTCGTGGGTGACGAGCGCCTGGCCACACTCGAGGCCGAATGCGCACGGCTGATGGCTCTCGGCGCGAAACACGTGCTGACGCAGCGCGCCGATGGCGTCAACGAGTCGTGCATCACGATGCAGGACATCGAGGGCAACGAGTTCTGCCTCGCCTGAATCTCCTCCAAGACTGCGAGGTGGGGAGTCGTCTCCCGTGGACCTCTCAGGACCCGCATGCGGCAGGAGCTATCCCGTGGGAGCAAGGTTGTGTAGGCGGGCGATGCCGGGCATGGCGTGATGGACGCCGTCGCCGCGCAGGCGGCAGTCGCGGAGGATCTTCCACGGCTTCATGCGGGCGAAGCAGTGCTCGACGCGGGCGCGGACTTGCTTGTGCGATTTGTTGTGGGCCTGCTTCCAGTCGGGCAGCTCCTCGCCCGGGCGGCGGCGGTGCGGCATCACCAGGCCGGTGCCCGGGTAGCCGCCGTCGGCGATCGTGGTGGTGTTGCCGACGGCGGCCTTGGCGCCGGACTCGGCCCAGGCCCGGCTGTCGTGCCGGTTGCCCGGCAGCGGTCGGCCCACCGTGACGTGCGATCTCTTGGTTTGGTGTCGGTGGTGGTGAGTGTCGGTGGTGGTGTTCTGGGTCTGGGGTGTGTCTGGGCTGGTCAG